>CALXVF010000087.1 GCA_944391895.1 uncultured Clostridia bacterium | reverse complement strand
AGAATAGAATTTTGGGGAGATGATGTAGATTCTATTAGAACTTTCAGAATATCTTCACAAAGGTCAAATGAGATGTTAAAAAACATTGTTATATATCCAGCTTTTGAAAACATATTAGAAGATTCAGTAGAAAAAGTATGTGAAAGAATAGAGAAGAATAAGAAAAAATATGATTTAGAAGATATTGAAATAATAAGAGAAGGTGAATATACCTCAAAAATAGATAAGTATTTTAATGAGTTTTATACAAAGCAAAATACTTTTATTGACTATGTAAAAGATTATGAAATTTTTATAGATGAACCAGAAAAAATTAATCAAAGAATTAATGCAATTCAAAAGGAAAACGAAAGTTTAATAAAATCATTAATTGAGAAAGAAAAAGACGTTCCTGAAGCACTAGAAAATATTAATCAATATGTATATGACATAGATAGAACAATAGAGTTAAAAGAAGGTGACACTCTAAAAAATGACTTTCACACAAAAGAAGTAAACTTATTTAAAGGAGATGTAAAAAATCTTGAAATAGGTATAAAAGAGGCAATAAAAAGCAAAAAGAAAGTCGTAATTTTAGCAGGAAATAGTGATAATGCTGAAAAAATAAAAAAGGCGCTTGAAGAAGATGTTGTTATAACACCTAATTTAGACAATATTATACTAAAACCAGGAGAAGTAGTTATTTCAGAAGGTGCACTTACAAATGGATTTCAAGATGAGGATACAAAACTTTTAGTTATTAGTAGTGATGAATTTTTTGCAAAAACTAAAAAAACTAAGAAAGTTTCAGATACATTTAAAAGTGGAGAAAAAATAGTATTTGCAGACCTTAAAGTTGGAGATTACATAGTACATAGAAATCATGGTATAGGTATTTTCACAGGAGTAAATACAATTAAGGAAGATGGAGTAACAAAAGATTACATTCAACTTAAATATAAGGACGGAGATGTGCTATATGTACCAACAGATGCATTAGATAATGTACGAAAATATGTTGGCTCAGAAGGTACATTAAGGCTTAATAAATTAGGAACAAAAGATTGGGAAAATACTAAGGCAAAAGTAAAAGGTAATTTAAGAGCAGTTGCAAAAGAATTAATAGATTTATATGCAAAAAGAGAACATACTAAGGGTTTCGCTTTTTCTAAAGATAATGTTTTCCAAAGACAGTTTGAAGATAGTTTTCCATATAAAGAAACAAATGACCAATTAAGATGTATCGAAGAAGTAAAAAAAGATATGGAAAATTCAAGACCAATGGATAGACTTTTGTGTGGAGATGTAGGATATGGTAAAACAGAAGTTGCCATAAGAGCAGCATTTAAAGCCGTCATGGATAGTAAGCAAGTTGCATATTTAGCTCCAACAACAATTTTAGCCAGTCAGCAATATCAAGAATTTAAAGAAAGAATGGAAGAATATCCTATAAAAGTAGAACTGTTAAATAGATTTAGAACTAAAAAAGAGCAAAAAGATGTTGTAGAAAAATTAAAAACTGGGGAAGTAGATATCGTTTTAGGTACACACAGAATATTAAGCAAAGATGTGGAATTTAAAGATTTAGGTTTACTTATAATTGATGAAGAGCATAGATTTGGTGTAAAAGATAAAGAAAAAATTAAGCATTATAAAAATACTGTAGATGTATTAACAATGACAGCAACTCCAATTCCAAGAACACTTCAAATGTCAATTGTAGGTATAAGAGATATGTCAGTCATTTACGAACCACCTCAAAATAGAAAACCAATTCAGACTTATGTATTAGAATATGATAAGGAAGTAATAAAAGAAGCTATCACTAAAGAGCTAGAAAGAGGAGGACAGGTATTTTACATATATAATATAGTTGATACAATAAGTGTAAAAGCATTAGAACTTCAGAATTTAGTACCAGAAGCCAGAATAGCTTATGCGCACGGAAAAATGTCTGGAAAAGAAATAGAAGAGATAATGCAGGATTTTGTTGATGGGAAAACCAATGTATTAGTTTGTACGACAATTCTTGAATCAGGAATAGATATTCCCAACGCAAATACAATAATAGTTGAAAATGCAGATAGATTTGGATTAGCACAACTTTATCAGATAAGAGGAAGAGTTGGAAGAAGTAATAGACAAGCTTATGCATATATTACTTATAGAAGAGACAAAATGTTATCAGAAGATGCATCTCAAAGATTAAAAGCAATAAAAGAATTTACTGAATTTGGTTCTGGATTTAAAATTGCAACAAGGGATTTACAAATAAGAGGCGCTGGAAGCATATTTGGAGAAATGCAACATGGACATATTGAGCAAGTAGGTTATGATATGTATAATAGACTATTAGATGAAGTTGTAAAAGAAATGAAGGGCGAGAAAGTAGAAGAGGAACCAGAAATATCAATAGACCTAAATATTTCTTCATACATACCGGAAGAATATATTGAAAATGCTAGTCAAAAAATAGAAATATACCAAGATATAGCAAATTCAAGAACTGAGGAAGATATTCAAAATATTATTGATGAAATAATAGATAGGTATGGAGAGATGCCTAAAGAGGTAAATAATTTAATAGAAATTGCAAGAATTAAGAATTTGTGTAGAAAAACAAATATTATAAAGCTTCAACAAAAACAAAATGGAGTAGTAGCCTTTTTCAAAAACATACCTGATGAAATGTTAAAGAAAATAATTGAAAATTATGGTTCAAAAGTAAGATTTTCACCTGGTGAAAAGCCTTACATAACATTAAAAATAGAAAAAGATGCTATGAAAGAAATAAAAGAGTTCTTAGAAAAAATAAAATAAAAGCAGGTTCTGGCTGAAGTTAGTCAGAACCCGCTGGAATTAACCCCTTCGTTTTTGCTTAGGGGCAGGGGGTGGGCCAAGGATGAGCCAATCGTCAGAATAGCCCTTGCCAATTATTTTTCCCCGCAAAGAGGAAAAAAAAGAGGGCTTCTTACGATTTTCTTTCTGAGAATACGGAAAGTTAATCCTTTTGGCCATAAAATAGCCTCCTTTTAAGTTTTTCTTCTAAAGCGAAGTGATATAATTATAGCATATTGGATATAAATTTGCAATAAAAGAGGTAAATGAGATATGATAATTTCAAGTAAAGAAAATAATATAATTAAAGAAGTGAAAAGACTAAAAGAAAAGAAATATAGAAATGAGAAATATATAATTGAAGGGCATAAAATGATAGATGAAGCAATTCAAGAATCTGTAAAAATAGATATAATCATAATGACAGAAGAATTTGCAAATCATAATCAAAAATATGTGGAAAAAATTAATAATTATAAATTTATTCTTGTTACTGAAAATGTATTTAAAGAATTGACAGAAGTGAAAACTCCTCAAGGAATTCTAGCAGTTGTATATAAAAAGGAACAAAGAAAAATTGATGAAAAAGCTGATTATATTATGGCACTTGATGATGTACAAGACCCAGGAAATATTGGAACTATAATTAGAACATTAGATAGTGCAAATATAAAACAATTAATAGTTTCAAGGGGAACAGTAGATGCATATAGTCCAAAGGTTGTAAGGTCAACAATGGGAGCAATATTTAGAATTCAAATAATAGAAGTAGAAAATTTGCTAGAAACTTTGAAATCATTAAAACAAAATGGATTTGAACTGGTTAGCACATCTTTACAAACTGACAAAAATATATATGATATCGACTATAATAAAAAAATAGTTATAATCGGAAATGAAGCAAATGGAGTTTCAGAAGAAATACAAGACACTTCAGATTATAAAGTAAAAATTCCGATGATGGGAAAAACAGAAAGTTTAAATGCTTCTGTTGCAGCATCAATAATGATATATGAGTATGTAAGAGAAAAGATTGAGGGAATAATATGAGATTAGTAGTTCAAAGAGTAAATAATTCAAAAGTTGAAGTAGATAATAAAGTTGTAGGAAAAATAGATAAAGGCTTTATGGTTTTAGTTGGAATAGGACCAAATGATACGGAAAAAGAAGCGGAATATCTAGCTAAAAAGTTATTAAATCTTAGAATATTTGAAGATGAAAATGGAAAAATGAATTTAAATATAAAAGATGTAAAAGGAGAACTTCTTTTAATATCTCAGTTTACTTTATATGCAGATTGTTCATCAGGAAATAGACCATCTTTTATAAATGCTGCAAAACCAGATAAAGCAAATGAGCTTTATGAATATTTTTGCAAAGAATGTGAAAAAGAAATACATGTAGAAAAGGGAGTCTTTGGTGCACATATGGAAGTAACTCTTCAAAATAGTGGTCCAGTTACTATTTTGTTAGAAAGATAATACAGAATTAAGCTAAAACTATTGAAAAACTGGTAAAAAATAAGTATAATAGATAAAGCAAAAATAAATAAGAAGGAAGATAGTCATGTATAGAAATCATAATTGCGGAGAATTAAATATAAAAAATGTAAATGAAGAAGTAATGTTAGCAGGATGGGTACAAAGAATAAGAAATCTTGGCTCTATGCAATTTGTGGACTTAAGAGATGAAAAAGGAATTACACAAATTGTAATAACAACAGATGAACTAAAAGAGCAAATGGAAAATGTAAATCCAGAGTCTGTAATAAGTGTAACAGGTACTGTTGTTGAACGTTCTAATAAAAATCCTAAAATGCCAACAGGAGAAATAGAAATAGAAGCAAAAAAAATAGAAGTATTAGGTAAATGTAAAAGTACATTACCTTTTGAAATCAACTCTGAAAAAATAGATATAGAAAATGTTAGAGAAGATTTAAGATTACAATACAGATATTTAGATTTAAGAAATGAAAGAATACATAACAATATTTTATTACGTTCAAAAGTTATGAAATCTCTTAGAAATAAAATGGATGAATTAGGTTTTACTGAAGTACAAACTCCAATTTTAGCTAATTCATCACCAGAAGGTGCAAGAGACTATTTAGTACCAAGTAGATTACATAGCGGAGAATTTTATGCTCTTCCTCAAGCACCACAACAATTTAAACAACTTTTGATGGTTTCTGGATTTGATAAATATTATCAAATAGCACCATGCTTTAGAGATGAAGACCCAAGATCAGATAGAGCACCAGGTGAATTCTATCAACTAGATTTTGAAATGTCATTTGCAACACAAGAAGATGTTTTCAAAGTTATAGAAACTGTGGTACCAGCAGTATTGAAAGAACATACAAATTGGAAAGTTGATGAAGGACCATTTGTAAGAATACCATATAGAGAAGCAATGGAGAAATATGGAATTGATAAGCCAGACTTGAGAAATCCACTTATAATCCAAGATGCAACAAATTTATTTAAAAATACAGAGTTTAATGCATTCAAAAATAAAACTATAAAAGTAATTATAGTTCCAAAAGGTGGAGAACAAGGAAGAAAATTCTTTGATAGTATGACAGAATTTGCTGT
>CALXVF010000086.1 GCA_944391895.1 uncultured Clostridia bacterium | reverse complement strand
CTAAATAACTTACGCACCATTCATATCTATTATCTGCTATTAATGCAACTCTTTTAGAATTTTGATTTAAAAGGCTACATGCTAAATCTTCTATATCCTTTGCAAATTGCTTGTATGTTACTTTTATATGTTCAGTAGAATCTGGAGATTCTTTGTATTCAAAAGCAATAAGATCTTTATATTTGGTTTTGTATAAATTTACCAATTCACGAAAGTCATTTAATTTCTGTCCTTCATATAATTTATTGTTCATAATTTTACCACCTAACTTATATTTTTATCTTACTTATTGTATATCAAAATGTGGAAATTATCAAGGGAAAAAGAAAGATTTGTATTGTTTACAATAGCATTCATTTACGTTATAATTAATTTGATATATAGGGAGAAATTATGGATAAAGAAATATTTTTGATAAGACATTCTGAACAATTAAAAATAAATGATACAAAAAAGTATAATGCAACTGATCAAATAGATAATGAAAAAATTATATTATCAGTTAATGGTGAAAAACTTGCAAAGAAAATAAGTGAATTTAAAAAATTACAAAATATAGAAAAATTATGGAGTAGTAATTATGTAAGAGCATTAGAAACTGCAAAGTATATTGCAGAGAAAAATAATATAGAAATAGATGTAGATGATAGATTGAATGAAAGAAAATTGGGAGATTTAGAACAATTAAAGATATTATGGAAAGATAGAGATAATAGTTTTACTAGTGAACAGTTAAAGAATATCCATTTGAAAAATACTGGAGGAGAAAGCAACTATGAAGTCTCTGAGCGCATGAAATCTTTTTTTGAAGATGTTATTAATAATGTTGATTATAAAAGGATAGCTGTAATATCACATGGAGCAAGCATTAAGTTTTTTCTGAGTAATTATTGTAAATTAGATGAAGAATTTAATCTGATGTATAAAAATAATGAAATAATAGTAAGGGCTCCTTCTATTATAAGAATAAAAGTAAAAGACAAGGAAATAATTGATATAAAGCAAATATATTAATAACATTTGGAGTTAGGTAATGCATAAAAAATTTTTTTAATGTTGAATGATAATGCTTATAAAAAATACTTGACTAAAAACAGTAATATAGATAAAATAATGAAAAGAATATAACAAAAGAAATATATAGGAGATACAAAATGAAAAGACTTGAAAGCCTTGAGGCTGTATATATATATATATATATATATATCGTAGGGTTTAATCAAATAAACTTATGTAAACATAGAAGAGAGACTATGCTTTTTAGACGAATCTAAAAGGTATAGTTTTTGCATTATAAATAGAAGAATACAGAAATGAAAAATAAGTGCAAAATAATAATTTTTATGATATAAAATAACTATAAACTTATGAATAAAATTAGGGGGGACAAAAGAATGAAAACTGGAAGAATTATAAAGAAAATGAAAAAACAAGTAAAACGGAATAACACTAATAGCATTAGTTGTGACAATTATAGTATTATTAATATTAGCAGCAGTGGCAATTAACTTAACGGTAGGAGAAAATGGAATAATAAAGAGAGCAAAAGATGCAGTTGATATATATAATAATAAGGCTCTCGAAGAACAAGAAATGATGAATGATGCTTTTAAGCAAAAATGGGCTCAAACTTATGTATTTGATGGTGGAATAATTAGTGTAGATATAAATGGCGATTTTTATTTCGTTGATAGAGAAATTGGAGAATTAGCTGATAAACGTATAGAAATAGTATCAGAAGAATATATATATTGTAAAGACACTAATAAGTATTACTATTATGGTAAAGAAAATGATTTGATTTATGATGGACGAGAATACAAGAAGGCAATAGCAATAGCAAATAGCTTACTAGGGATTAATGACGGTGGAAATTTAATTATATGTACAGGAACTAATATGATGGAGAAAGATATTACTCAGAAATATCCAGAACTACAAGGTATTAAATGGAAGGATTTAAAAAATTGTGGAGATGATATAATTGTATTATTAACTACAACAGAAGATGAGAAGTACATTATGGATTATGATAATGGAATAATTGATAATATTGAGACATTATTTCCTACATTAAAAGGAATTAAGATTAATGATATATTTGATTTTGATACTCAAACTAATAATATAATAGCTCTTACAGAGGATGGAAAATTAATTCTAGCTACACCAACTGATTTAAACACTTTACAGATTGAAGGAAAAATAATGTCATTAGATTTATATTCTGGAGTAATAGAAACAGAAAATGGAGAATTTTTAAGATTAAGTATGGATGAAGAACAAAATATAGTAGCAAAAAAGATAGAAGAAATATATTCTGAGCTAAACGGAAAAAAAATAAAAAAGGTAACTGATGGATGGTTTATCACTGAAGATGAAGAATTCTATATTCCTATAAATGAAAATGAATTAGTAAATATAAAGAAACAATATAAGGAATTAGAAAATAAAAAAATTATAGATGTTATAAGTCGTGGATTACTAACAGATAATGGAGAATTCTATACTTTTAAGGATGAAAATGAATTAAGTCTATTGGCAAAAGATATAAAAGAAATTAGAAGTGGTTATGATTTGTTGATTCTTAAAAATAAAGACGGATATGAAGGCTATTGGGATTATGATTTTGGAAAACTAATATATCCAAATATAAATAATAAAGAAATAAAAATGAATATAAATTTAAAAAATGTAAAAACAATAAAAGGTAATTTTATATTATTAGAAAATGGAGATTTATATCAAATAAAAGGAAATGAAGAAGAAAGTAATGCAGAAAAAATAAATGATATTTATTTTAACGGGAAAAAAATATTGTACTTAGATGAAATATATATGGATGATGAGATATGCTTTATTGCTGAAGACTATACTATATTTGCGACAATAATGGGAGGAAATATTGAAGAATATCCAGAATTAAAAAATAATAAATTTAAGCAATTCAATGGAATTGTTGCGATTACTGAAGAAGGAAAGTTAGAATGTGAAGGAGAATTCTCAGAAGAAGAAAAAGAAATGATAGATGGAAAAGTTTTTGTAAAAATAAATAATAATCTAGCACTGGATTCAGAAGGAATTATATATGCTGTCGGAAACAATCAGATTGAAAATGTTAATAATATGTTAGGAATGAATAATACAAAATTTATAGATATTGATGGGAATTGTTTTCTAGACGAAAATGGTCATGTTTATCATTTAAAAGATGGACAATTAATAAATATTAGCAGTGATGAAAAATCGAAAATATATAATATGAAAATAGTAAAGGTATCTGGAAATAATGGAATTGTTGCTTGCATAAATAATGAAGGCAATAAATATATAATAGGAAAAGGGAGAATTAAAAGATAGTAAACTTCGTAAAGCGCCTCATAGGGCGCTTTTAATAATCAGAAAAATAACATAATTATAATCATAAAACTATCAAAAGTTAAAAAATCCAACCTTGTCAAAAAATGTGAAATATTGTATAATTTATATATTAACTGGAGGAAATATGGCAAATAACAGAAGAAATAGAACAAGAAAAGCTAATGTAATATCTGATACAATTAGTAATAAAAACTTCATAATAATTTCAAGCATCCTTTTAGCACTTATCATTATATGTATAATTGTTAATGTAATACTTCATATTAACGAAACAAGAGAAATAGCAGAAGAGCAAAAAAGGATAGCAGAACATGTGGAAGAAGTATACACATCAGCAGAAGCAGATATTGATGCCGCAAACAATTATAAATCAAATTCCATTATTAGAATTTCAACAGTTGGAGATATATTGTTAGGAAATAATTTGCAAAAATATGGAGTAAATGAAAATGGATTGTATACAAATATTTTCTCAGACATATCAAAATATTTTAAAGATTCAAATATCGTTTTAGGAACATATGAGCATAACATTACAGAAGATAATAAGGTATTTGCTAATGCAATAAAAGAAACAGGAATTAATCTTGTAACTTTAGCTAATAACCACACTTTAGATAATGGACCAGAAGGACTAAATGAAACAAAGGAATATTTAGAATCAATCGGCATTGAGACAACGGGAGTATATAGTGAAGAAGCAAGTGGTAGAGTAAAAATCAAGGAAGAAAGAGGCGCAAAACTTGCATTTTTAACATATACATATGATGATGGCTCGACAGGAATAAATATCTACAATGAAGAAAATGTAAAAGCAGATTTAACCTATGCAGAAGAAAACGCGGATTATTTGGTAGTACTTATGCACTGGGGAGATGTATATTCAAATAGTGCAAATGATACGCAAAAATCCCAAGCGCAATTTTTAGTAGATAATGGTGCGGATTTAATAATAGGAGCACATCCATCAGCATTAGAACCAATGGAAATTATAAAAAATAGTAAAGGACAAGATTGTTTAGTAGCATATTCATTAGGAGATTTTACATCAGATTTTAGTAATGAAAATTCAAATTTGGAATTAATACTAAATATCCAATTATATTACAATTCAGAAGAAAATTCAGTTTCACTATATAAAGTAGACTATGTTCCTATTTATATGATAGATTATGGTACAAAATATAAAGAAAATAGATTTAAACTATTAGATATGAAAAATGAAATTGCAAACTATGGAAAAGAAGGAAATGATTTAGATAAGAAAACATACGATAAATTAGTTAGAGGAATAGATAAACTAAATAGTATTATTCAAAAATAGGAGGAATATATGAAAGTAGGATTTGTATCACTTGGCTGTAGCAAAAACTTGGTAGATACAGAAATGATGATAGGCTTATTTAAAAAGAATAACCATGAAATTGTAAATGACCCATCACAAGCAGAAATCATAGTGATAAATACATGTGGCTTCATAGAACCAGCAAAAGAAGAAGCAATAAATACAATACTAGAGATGGCAAAATATAAAGAAGAAAATTGTAAATACTTAATTGTTACAGGTTGTTTAGTAGAAAGATACAAAGAGGATTTGATAAAAGCTATTCCAGAAGTAGATTTATTTATCAAATTTAGCGAATATGACTCAATTTGGGAACAAATAGAAAATTTAATTAATTCGCAAACTAAAGAAGGAAAATTAGAATTTTTAGATAGAGTTATATCAACTGGAAAGAATTATGCATATATAAGAATTGCAGAAGGATGTAACAACTTTTGTACATTTTGTGCAATACCATATATAAGAGGAAGGTTTACAAGTAGAAAAATTGAAGACATTATAGAAGAAGCAAAAAAACTTGCCAAAGAAGGATACAAGGAGCTTATTGTTATAGCTCAAGATACTACAAAATATGGTGTAGATATCTATGGAAAGCCTAAGCTAGCAGAACTTCTTCATGAGCTTAGCAAAATTGAAGGAATTGAATGGATAAGATTTTTATATGCTTATCCAGAAACAATAACAGATGAATTAATAGAAGAAGTAAAAAACAATAATAAAAT
>CALXVF010000085.1 GCA_944391895.1 uncultured Clostridia bacterium | reverse complement strand
TCATCTTCTACTTTGTATCCCATGTCTACATATTCATTTGGTTTTATTTTTTCAAATTTCATATGTGCTACATGATGGTAACTTCCTCTTTTATATAATATGTAGTTTAGTATTATTATAACTATTGATTTTTTAATGCTCTATAATCTTCTGTTTTTTGGATTTGCGTTGCGATGTTTTTGCACATATATACTGTTGACCTTTGTTTCATATTGTATTCATCACTTACTTGCATTTCAATATCTACTACTGTATTCCCATTGATTTCTGCTTTTATATCCAGTATACTTGCTTTTTCTTCTATTAGCTCCTTTGGTATTTCGCTATTCCTTACCTCTAAATTTGTTATTTTTACTTCTAGTATTGCTTCTAATAGGTCTTTTAAAATTTCTGTTGTTCCTTCTTTAGTAAATGTACGTTTGAATATGTAATCATTTAATAAAGGTAATTTCTCTGGCTTTGCCATTTTTCCTCCTTCTATTCTAACAAATTGTTTACGTTTTTTCAACAACTTATTGAAATTATTTTTTATTTATGAATTTAGCTTTTTATTTAATTACCTTTACTTTTTATATTGAATTAAGATTTTTGACATATTTTTCAGTTGTGTTATTTTACTTTATATAACTTGAAATCTAAGTAATCTGCACTTACTAATTTAAAATCTATTCCTTCATAGTCTCCTTCAAACGCTTCCTCATGTGCTTTTCCGTGCAAATGACCATATATGCAAGTCTTAACTTTATTTTCTTTTAGAATTTCTACATAATTTGATGATACTACTTCATCAGTATTCTTTTTTATAGGAGGATAATGCATAATACATATCATTTCTTTATTTTCACCATTTTTCAGTCCATCTTGTATAGATAGTTTCAATCTTTCTTCTTCTCTATGATTCATCCTATTTCCGTTTTCTGTATCATTTAATGCCCATCCTCTGGTTCCAACAATTATTTTATCTTTATATTCATAACTATTATTATATAAAAAATCTATATCATTAAAGTCATTTTCTTTTACGAATTCTCTCATTTTTGCAAGAGTAGTCCACCAATAATCATGATTTCCTTTTAATAAAAGCTTTTTTCCTGGCAAATTATTTAAATATTCAAAATCATTATACATATCTTTTAAATGCATTTCCCATGAAAAATCCCCTGGCATAAGCACTAAGTCTTCATCTTTTACTGTCTCAATCCAGTTTTCTTTTATTTTTTCTTCATGCTTTTCCCAATTATCCCCAAATATATTCATTGGCTTTTCTTTATTTAGAGATAAATGCAAATCTCCTATTGCATAAATTGCCATTTTTTCCTCCTAATCTAGTTTTAAATTTGGTACTGCATTTAATGCTAAATCATCTACTTTACCAGCCATATAGTCATAATATCCCGCTGATGCTATCATTGCAGCATTATCTGTGCATAATTTCATATCTGGCATATATACATCTATTCCTTGATTTTGTAGTTCTTCAAATTCTTTTCTTATATAACTATTTGCTGATACACCACCTGCTAACACTATTTTTTTCATATTTGTTTTTTCTATTGCCGCCTTCACTTTTTCCATTAACATTTCGGTAATTGCTTTTTGAAAGCTTGCACATAAATTTTCCTTATTTATATCAGGCTCTTTATGCTGTAAATTTATTACTGCTGTTTTAATACCGCTAAAACTAAAATCTAGACCTTCTACATGTGTTTTAGGTAATTCTATATTACTTACACCTTTTTCCGCTAATTTGTCGATTTTAGGGCCTCCTGGATAGCCTAATCCTATTACTCTTGCTACTTTATCAAAAGCCTCTCCTATTGCATCATCTTTCGTTCTTCCTAAAACTTCAAAATCTGTATAATCTTTTACATATACTATTTGTGTATTTCCTCCAGACATCATAATACATAGAAAAGGTGGCTTTAACTCTTGGTATGTAATATAGTTTGCAGCAATATGTCCCTCTATATGATTTACTCCTACAAGTGGCTTATTTAATGCAAAACTTAGCGCTTTTCCATAAGATAAGCCTACAAGCAATGCTCCAACTAAACCTGGACCATAAGTACATGCCACTATATCTATATCTTCAAAATGAATATTTGCATTTTGTATAGCCATTTTTGTAACTAAGGAAATATTATTTATATGATTCCTTGATGCTATTTCTGGAACAACTCCTCCATACAAAGTATGTATTGGAATTTGTGTATTTACTACATTTGACAAAATTTCTCTACCATTTTTAACTACTGATACTGCAGTTTCATCACAGCTTGATTCAATTCCTAGTGTATATATATCTTTCATTTTATATCCCTTCTTTTACTTTAAAAGAGGATGAAATTTTATTTCATCCTTCCTATATTGCTAAACTAACAATCCATCGTATTAGATTTAATAATCCTAGATTTATAAAATTGATTGCTGGTCTTATTATTAAACTTGCAATTGGTGTTATCCATAAAATTATAAAAACTAAATATAATATTTTTTCATGTGATTCCATCCAATTTCTTGCATTTGTAGGTAAAAAAGCTACTAATATTCTAGAACCATCTAATGGAGGTAGAGGAATCAAATTAAATACTCCTAATCCTACATTCATTGTTATTATTGACAATATTATGCTATTAACAACGAATCCACTTTCTGTAAATAAATAGACTCCTGTAAATGCTAATAATAAACCATATATTATACTGAAAATTATTGCTATAATAAAATTCATTGCTGGTCCTGCAAAAGCTACTAATGCATTTCCTTTTCTTAATGAAATTGTTCTATTAAAATTGTTTGGATTTATTTGTACAGGTCTTCCCCAGCCAAATCCTGCAATAAGTAACATTGCAATTCCTACTGGATCCATATGCTTTAGTGGATTTAAACTTAGTCTACCTTCTCTTCTTGGTGTATCATCTCCAAGTCTATCCGCCATCCACGCATGTGCGTATTCATGGAATGTTATTGCTATTAATACCCCTGGAACTGACAATACTAATGCAAGTAGTGCTCCTGGTGTATATAAATAATAACTTAAATTTTCTGCTACTAGAATGATAACTAATATTATCATCCATGAATTCATTCCAAATCCTCCAAAAAACATTAAATCTCTCCTTTAAATATAAATTAATTTAGTGGCTTCATTGTTGGGAATAAAATTATGTCTCTTATTGAAGCTGAGTCTGTTAATAACATTATAAGTCTATCTAATCCTATACCTAAACCTCCTGTTGGTGGCAAACCAATTTCTAAGGCATTTACGAAATCTTCATCCATCATTCCCGCTTCTTCGTCTCCATTTGCTCTAGCCTCTGCTTGTTTCTTTAATCTCTCATATTGGTCTATAGGATCATTTAATTCTGAATATGCATTTCCATATTCTCTTCCACCTATAAATACCTCAAATCTTTCTGTTAAAGAAGGATCATCTTTCTTTCTCTTTGTAAGTGGAGATACTTCTACTGGATAATCCATTATAAATGTTGGTTGTATTAGTGTTTCTTCTACAAATGTTTCAAAGAATTCATTTATAATATGTCCTCTTGTTGTTTTTCCTTCTTCTAGTTCAACATTCTTTTCTTTTGCTATTTTCATAGCTTCCTCATCAGTCTTTATTTCATTAAAGTCTATTCCTGTAACTTCTTTTATAGAATCTATCATTGTAATTCTTTTCCATGGAGTTGACAAATCTAAATCTGTTCCTTGATAGTTTATTTTTAAAGTACCATTTACCTTCATGCAAAGTCTAGTAATAATTTCTTCTGTAATATTCATCATATCATTATAATCTTCATATGCAGAATAAAGTTCTACATTTGTGAATTCTGGGTTATGTTTTATGTCCATTCCCTCATTTCTAAAGTTTTTACATATTTCATATACTTTTTCAAATCCACCAACAACTAATCTTTTTAAATTAAGCTCTGGTGCTATTCTTAAATACATATCAATATCTAGTGTATTATGATGTGTTTCAAATGGTCTTGCAGCATCTCCTGTAATTAAATTATTTAAGATTGGTGTTTCTACTTCTAAGTATCCCTTTTCGTCTAATATATTTCTTAATTCTTTTATTATCATACTTCTTTTTATAAAAGTATCTCTTACTTCTGGGTTTACTATCAAATCTAGATATCTTTGTCTATATCTTAAATCTGTATCTTTTAATCCATGGAATTTTTCTGGAAGTGGTTTTAAAGATTTTGTAAGTAATGTTACCTCTTTTGCATGTACAGAAATTTCTTCTGTTTTTGTTTTAAATACAAAACCAGTAATACCTATAATATCTCCAATATCATATTCCTTAAAGTGTTTATAACTATCTTCACCTAAATCATTTATGCTAACATAACTTTGTAGTTTTCCCTCTCCATCTTGAATATGACAAAAAGAAGCCTTCCCCATTATTCTTTTTGCAATAATTCTTCCAGCTACAGTTACATCTTTTCCTTCTAATTCTTCATAATTATCTTTTATCTCTTTACTTGTATGTGTTTTATTAAATTTAGTTATTTCAAAAGGATTTCTCCCTTCTTCTTTTAATCTTTCCAACTTTTCTCTTCTAACTGCCATAAGTTGGTTTATATCTAATTCTTGATTGTTATTTTCCTCCATCATCTGCTCTCCTCCATAATTTATACATATACATTATTATATCTTATATACCACTTTTTGTAAACCGTTTTGCTTAACATAATTTGTTTTTTTTATAGATTTTCTAATGATTTATGCGGTTTTTCTAAGTTCAATCGCATGTTTTCTAGCAATTTCTGTTACTTCACCATTTGCTATTCTTGCAACTTCATTAATTATTTCTTCTTCGCTTAGTTTTCTTACTTTTGTAAATGTTCTACCATCTTGTGATTCTTTATTTATATAGAAATTTACATCTCCTTTAGCAGCTATACTTGGTTGGTGTGTTATGCATAATACTTGATGACTTTGTCCTATTATTTTTAGTTTTTCGCCAACAGATTTTGCTGCATTTCCACTTATACCAGTATCAATTTCATCAAATATTAGCACTGGTGTACTATCTGTATTAGCTAGTACTGTTTTTATTGCTAACATTATTCTTGACATTTCACCACCTGATGCTATTTTAGCAAGAGGCTTTGAGTCTTCTCCAATATTTGTTGATATAAAGAACTCTATTTCATCTATACCATTTTTATTAAAATCTGTTTCGTTTATATTTGTTATGAATCTAGCATTTGGCATTTCTAAATCTGCTAATTCTTTATTAATTTTTATGTTTAGTTCCTTTGCCACCTCTACTCTAATTTCATGCATTTTTGATGCTAATTCTTGCATTTCTTTTTCTAACTTTTGTAATTCTGCTTTTAATTCTTCGTTATATGTTTCTAAATTATTAATTCTTTCTATTTCGTTTTCTACATTTTCTTTATAATCCAATATTTCTTTTATGCTATTTCCATATTTTCTTTTAAGTGAA
>CALXVF010000084.1 GCA_944391895.1 uncultured Clostridia bacterium | reverse complement strand
TCTTTATTAAGAATTTGTACTTGTATTTGTACTTTCTTTTTTATTATTTCAGAACGCATAATTAATAGTACTGCTATTAGATATACGTATGAGACTAGTGTGTACATTATTTGGAAGTATGGGATAACAAATCCTGTAAATAAATTTGTTATCATATATATTAGATTTATTATTACAGATAATGTAATTGCTGATATACTTATACTGTATATTGCACCATATTTTAGTGGCAATCTGATTATTCTGGTTATAATAAAGCCTAGTAAAGATAAAGCTATTGTATCTAATATTCCTGTCATAAAATAAGTTAAGAATATTGATACAAATACAACTGCAAATACATTTGCAAGTAATGTATAACCGTTTTCTCCATTAGCATAGTTTAGTATAAATTCTTTATTAATCTGATTAACATCAAAAGTATTGCTTATTTCTTCATAACTTTGTGTAATAATGCTTGTACTATTTGCTTGTTTTAAAAGTATATTGTTCTTTGTTAAAGTAACAACCATTCCGTCAAAATCTCTCATTTCATCTTCATTATATGTTTCTGCATTTGAAAGAATTATTTTGAAATCCATATACTCGTGATTTTCTATTATTACATCATTTTCACTCTCTATATTGAAAGTATTATCTTGAAAATAGAAATTGGGTACTTGGTCTTGAACATAGTTCATTGCCTCATCTATTATTTGTGAAAATTTGAATACATATGCCAATGACATAATTAGTGAAAATAATAAAATTAATTTCACTAAATACATCATTGCTCTTCCTAAGCCCTCTCCTGCTATAACATGATATTTATCAAAATCGAATATGCTCATTTTTAATCTCTTAAAAAATGATAGTCTAATTTCTTTCTCCATTTCTTCCTCCTACTGTATCTTTTCAATTTCCATCCCATTTGCTGTATCTTTTACTGCATATCCTAATTCTTTTATTTTATCTCTTATCTCATCTGATTTTACCCAATTTTTTTCTTGTCTTGCTATTTTTCTTTCTTCTATTAATCTTTCTACATTTTCTGGAATTTCAATATCTACTTTATTGTATTTTTCACTATTTATTAAATCTAATCCTAATACATTATCAAATTTTTCAAGTAAGATAGCATAATCTTTAGATTTATTATTTTCTTTCGCTACTTCCCATACAATACTTAAGGCAAATGGAATATTTAAATCATCATTTATTGCTTCATGAAATTTATTTTCATATGACTTAATTATGCTTTCCTCTATTTCATTATTGCCTTCTTTGTGTTTTAAATACGCTTCTCTTAATCTATTTAGAGATATTTGAGCAGCTTTTACTCCATCGAATGTAAAGTTCAATTTATTTCTATAATGTGAAGAAAAGCAAAATAGTTTATATGCTAAAGGTTCAATTCCTTTTTCTTTTAATTCTTTAAGAGTATATATGTTTCCAAGTGATTTTGACATTTTTCCGCCATCTACTAAAAGGAATTCACAATGCATCCAATAATTTGCTGGTATTATTCCATTAGCCCCTTTGCTCTGTGCTATTTCGTTTTCATGATGTATTGGAATATGGTCAACCCCTCCTGTATGAATATCAAAGTGTTTACCTAAGAACTTTCTTCCTATTGCAGAGCACTCTAAATGCCACCCCGGATATGATTTACCCCATGGGCTATCCCATTTCATTATGTGATTTTCTGGTGCTTTTATCCATATAGCAAAATCATATGGATTTTTTTTCTCTGGATCTACCTCGATTCTAGCTCCTGCTTCTTGCCCTTCCACTTTATTATTAGAAAGTACCGGATATTTATCTAGTTTTGAAACATCAAAATATATTCCTTTGCTTGTTTCATAAGCATATCCTTTGTCTATAATTTCTTTTACCATTTCTAGCATTTCTTCTATATTATCTGTTGCTTTTGAAATAATATTCGGCATATCTATATTTAATTTTTGCATATCTTCCATAAATGCTTTTGTATAAAAATCCGCTATCTCGAAAGGGTTCTTTCCTTCTTTTCTTGCAGCCTTTTCCATTTTGTCTTCGCCTGTATCTGCATCAGATGTTAAATGTCCTACATCTGTAATATTCATCACATGTTCTAGGTTATACCCATTATATTTGAACATTCTTCTTAGGCTATCTACAAAAACGTAAGTTCTGAAATTCCCAATATGGGCATAGCTGTAGACAGTTGGTCCACAGCTATATATTTTTATTTTTTCCTTATCTATAGGGATAAACTCTTCTTTTGAATGTGTCAAAGTATTATATATTTGAATTTTCATTACACTCTCCTATTTACTCTTTGATACTAATCTTCTGTTGTGTCATTTGTAACAGTATTATTTCCTGTTCCACTAGGCGGTTTAGGGTCTTCTACTGTCGAATTATCTACCGTATTTGATGGTGGTTTTGTACCTCCTCCACTATAAGTATTAACAGTTATTGTAATAGTTGCACCTTTTGCCGCTTTTGTTGCGCTTTGCTTTAATACTATATTTTTTGCCTTAGTACTATCTTCATCTTCAAGTATTTTTACCTTAAAGCCTGCATCTTCTAATGCTTTTTTTGCTGCATCTTTAGTTTTTCCAACTACAACAGGCACATCTACTTCTGGTGCTTTTGTATGAACATCACATACATCTGTCGGTGGTGTATTTTTGTTTTCTCCTCCATCTGTTTTCCAGTTTCCAGCTTTTTCTGTATCTATTTCTTCTGCAAATACTTTTTCTTCTGTATCTGGACAAAATTCAGTTGCAACCTTATTTGTTTCTTTACAAATTTTTATTGTTGTATGTCCAGTGCAATCTTCTGGAACAGTTCCTTTTACAAATATTTCTGTATATGTGTTTTTACATTTATCTGTTGCCTTTTTACCAGTATTTTTACATATTTTTGCTGATACTATATTATCTGGCTGTTCAAAGTCTTTTGCTTCTTTATCTGCATTTGCTTCTTTCATAACTGGAAACCAAATTCTTGCTGCTGGGTTACTTCCATAAGTACCAACTACCTGTGGTTGGTCATATCCATACCAGCAAGCTGCTGCATAATATGGTGTAAATCCACAGAACCATCTATCTTTTTTCTTATCTGTTGTTCCTGTTTTTCCAGCAACAGCCATATTCCCTAAAACACCTCTAAATTGATATGCTGTTCCTCCATTTATAGGACCTTCGAGCATTGATGTTTCTATATAAGCATTTCCTTCTGACATAACTCTAGTTTTTTCTTGAGTAGCTTCCATTACTGTATTACCATCTTGATCTACAACTTTTGTATAGAATGTTGGTGTTATGTATACTCCACCATTTGCAATCATAGCAAATCCTGCAGCCATTTGAAGTGGTGTTACTGAAGGTGTTCCTAATGCTAATGCTAAATCCTTATTTGCTTCTGGAATATCAATGTCTATTTTTGATAAAAATTCAACTGACTTATCTATTCCTAGTAATGATAATAGTTTAACTTCTGGTACGTTAGATGAATGTTTAAGTATTTCTCTCATTGATGATATTCCCAAGTATTTATTGCTATCATTCTTTGGTCTATATTCTGTTCCAAAAGTTGTTCTTGTATCATCAAATAGTGTAGCAGCAGTAATAGTTCCATTTTCAAGTCCTGGTCCAACTGTAACTAATGGTTTAAATGATGAACCTGGTTGTCTTCCACTATCTACACCTCTGTTTTGACCTAGTGTATCTTGATTTTCTCCAAGTCCTCCAACTTCAGCTACAACATAGCCTGTTGATGGGTCTATTATTACCATTGCAGATTGGATAGTTTGACCATTTGAACTTATTATATGATCTGGATTTTTAAATTCTTCTTCCATTGCGCTTTGTATATCTTTATCAACTGTTGTATATATTGTATATCCACTATTTACTAATAATTCTCTTGCTTCTGAATATGATATATCTTCTTTTTCAGACATCTCTTCTGCAACTTGATTTAGTGCAGCAGCTGCATGATAAGATAATGAACTATTTCCATTTGAAGCAGAACCTTTAGTAAATGCTAAACCATTTTTTGTTTCCTCTACAGCAGCATTATACTCTTCTTCAGTAATTTTTCCTTGATCCTTCATTTCATATAAAACTGTAGTTGTTCTATCTATTATTGTTTGGTCATTATCTAATGAATCATCGAAAGGATTATATAAGTTAGGTGAATGGTTTATTCCAGCTAGGAAAGCACATTGTGCAATATCTAACTCACTTGCCTTTTTATTGAAATAATAATTAGCAGCAGATTCAACGCCCCTTACCTCTAATCCACCTGATGAACCTAGGTAAATTCTATTCAAATATCTTTCTAGTATTTGATCTTTTTCTAGCATATCTTCTACTTGCATAGCTCTAGACCATTCTCTTATTTTTCTTTCGATTCCGGCCCATCCGCCTCTAGCATCATCATTCATTGTTATTTTTACTAATTGTTGAGTTATAGTACTTCCACCAAATGATGCGTCTTTTCCTGTGACAATTGAAATTCCATAGTTGATTATTGCACTAGCTGTTCTTTTTATGTCTACTCCTCCGTGTTCATAAAATCTTTTGTCCTCTATTGCAATAAATGCATCTGGTAATTTGCTCATTTCAGACAATGTTACCTTTTTCGTAATTTCATCACCTGTGAGATTTGCCACTTCATTACCTTCTAGGTCAACCATTTTAAGTCCTTTGTCACTTAATAATTGTTCTTTAGTAATTGTCCATTCATCACTAAAGAATACTGCGCAAAAAGCAGCAATTCCAGCAATGATTAGAATTAGCATAATAATCAAGAATATTTTAAATGCTAACCATAATTTTGGATGTTTTCTATTTTTCTTTTTATCTTCTTTCTTTTTTTGCTTTTCTAATCTTTTAATATCTTTTTCTTTTTTAGGGTTTGTTTTTGTAGTATTTTTTGCCTTGCTAGTTGTTTTTGTTTTTTTATTTTTTTCTTCCATTTATTTTCCTCCTTAGACAAAACTACTCGTGCTATATTATATTACAAAATTTAAAATAATACAATCTTTTGACCAACAATTTTAATATTCTAAATCTTAATTATAATTTACAAATATTATGAATTTATTTTAAATGTATATTTAGATTTCTAGTTCCTTGCGGTCGCTACGCTCCAAACGCACTTCGCCGAAATCCTTTCGGCTCGTTTGAACGCTCACGCAGAACTGCGAAATCTAATATACATTTTGAAAATTAATAATATTTGTAAATTATATTTTAAAACTTCGCTTATGCTATAATAGTTCTTCGTAGCTACTTAAGAGATTCGCACCTTGTTTAATTAGTTTATTCGTTCCTATAGATTTTTCTGAAAATATATTTCCTGGAATAGCATAAACATCCCTTCCTTGTTCTAGTGCAAAATCTGCAGTAATTAACGCTCCGCTTTTTTCTCCTGCTTCTACAATTACAATCTTTTCAGCCAATCCGCTAATAATTCTATTTCTTGCTGGAAAATGTTCTTTTAATGGTTTTGTTCCTACATCATACTCAGATACAATTGCCCCTCCACACTCTATAATTTTCTTGGCCAGATTTCTATTTTCAGCAGGGTAAATCATATCTAATCCATGTGCTACTACAGCTATTGTTCTACCTTTTACTAGTATTGTTCCTATATGACAGTATGTATCTATTCCCTTAGCCAGTCCACTTACTGTTATTATATTTCTTCTTGATAAATTATATGCCAATTCCCTTGTAACTTTTACTCCATAACTAGTACAATTTCTACATCC
>CALXVF010000083.1 GCA_944391895.1 uncultured Clostridia bacterium | reverse complement strand
AGTGTTAATAAAGATAACTGAAATTAAAGAAGATAAGAAATTTATATATGGTTATTTAGTAAGAATTATTTAGGAGGGATTATATGTTAGAAAATGAAAAAATAAAAATAATAAATTTTATACAAGACTTTGGTTGCTGTACTTTAAAGCACCTACAGATATTATTTAATAAGTCAAATGATAATTTTAAGGATGTTTTGCAAGGCAACTTTATAAACAGAAAAGGAGAGATTTTTGTTTATAATAAAGCTACAATTGATATGAAAATGATATATGCTTTAGATGTACTGTGCAGGTACAAAAAAAGATTAAAATATTATCATAAAGGATATGATCCAACATATATTACATTTCTTACAACAGACAATATTCTATACAATATAATTGTTACAGATAAGTCAAATGAACAAGGAGTACTAAAGCTATTACGAATTAAATCACCTAATATTCCAGAGGCAGATAGATTTATTTTATTATTCCAAGATGAGATATGTTTTAATGAAGTACAATGTAGTATACCATTTGTTTACTGCATATATCCAGAACTTAAAATAATACAGAAAAAGAAGTAAAAAGTATATAACAACTATATTTTTATAGAAAAGGAGGATTTTATGAATGATAATATTATGAAATTTTTTAATATTGTAAATTCAATTTTTAGTGCTATTATCGTAGGAATATCAGAACTCTTTAGTGGTCAAAGAGTTCTTTTTTTAGGATATTTAATTCTTAATATAATAGATTTTGTAACAGGAACAATTAAAGCAAGAATAACAAAAAAAGAGAGTTCATCAAAAGGGTTAATGGGAATAATTAAAAAGGTAGGATATTGGATACTGATACTAATAACTTTTTTAGCATCTTATATGTTATCAACTTTAGGAAATTTAATTAGTGTGGACATCGACTTTGTTATACTTTTTGGTTGGTTTACATTAGGATGTTTGATAATAAACGAATTTAGAAGTATATTAGAGAACTTAAGTGAGCTAGGAATTAAATTACCAGATTTTTTGATAAATGGACTAGAAGTTATCCAAAATATTATTGAAAAAAATGCCGAAGAAATTGAAAACAAAAAAGATGAGCAAAATAAAAAAGAATAGGATGTGAGCTTTGATATGAATAAAAAAAATATAAATGATTACATAAATACAGAGCTTAACAAATTCAAATTTAATAGGACAAGTCTAGGATATAAATACTTAAAAATAGCGATTAGTAATGGGATTCAAGACGAATTATTGATAGAAGATTTAAACAATAGATTATATAAAAAAATGGAGAATGAATTAAAAGTGGAAAAGAAAAAAATTAAATGGAATATTGAAAAAAGTATTGAATTTATGTATATAAATACAAATATGGAGTATATTATGAATTATTTTTATATAGAAGAAAAGGAAAAAGTAACACCAAAAATGTTTATAACGACAATAGTTGAGAATTATTTAAAATAAAGGAAATATATTGAAATTGTATATCTAATATGTTATACTTGTATATAAAAAATATTGATATTATTGATAGGAGAATTATATGAAAAAATTAGTAATAGGAATTATAATAATTATGATTATTTTACTATCAGGGACAATGATATTCTTTTTTATAAGAAATAACGAAAATATACAAAATATTAATGATGATTATAGTAACATAGAAAGTAAAACGACTATAGAAAATGTAACTAAAATAATTTGTAAACATATTTATGAAGAAAATGCAAGTCAAAAAGAAGATTTGTACAATATAATAAATCAAGATAAAATTAATAAAATTATAGAATTAATAGAGAGCCAAGAATTAAATAAGTCATATGAGAGTACAAGTGAAAAAAATTATATAGAAATAAAAATATATAATAATGAAGAAGAAAAGCAGTTAACTATATATGAAAATAATAATATTAAACTAAGTGAAACAGAATATCAGGTAAACAGTGAATTATATAAAGACTTAATAAGTATATTAAATCCAACATATTACTTGCATAATAGTAATCTAGAATTGCCAAGCGAAGAAAAATGCATAACAATGCAAGAAAAAGCATTAAGTGGACTTTCGGAAAATGAAATGAAAGAAATAAATACAAAATTAAGAAATGCACATACTACAATGGAAATTCTACTAATTAATGGAACAAAAAACTTAAAACAATCAAATAGCATATATTGGAATTTATATAATGAAGCAGAAATTATAACAGAACCAACTGGCGAAGAACTAGAATTTTCAAAAGACAGTTGTTTTAGAGCCGTAGCAAATAATATTAGAGACATTGCAAATATATTAAAAGATAAAGAAACAAAAGAGATATTTAATAGCATTTATGATAAATTAAATAAAGCAATGGAGAATAAAGATATATCTGAATTATTTAAAATACATGAACAAATACATGATTTTGATTATTGGATTATAAATTATCCGGCATATTTTGATAATGCACCTGCACCTGATTGGGAAGGAATAGAAACATATTTTGGAACTAAAATGTAAAAAAAGGAAGATTAAATCTTCCTTTTTTTTACCAAGAGCCATATAAAGCTATATTGCTTGGCATTGATCCATTTCCCAAATCAAAATCAACAAAACCGTGGTCATAACCATCACCGTCAACTTTAACCCATTTACCAGCAGTACTCTTTACATAATCAACAGCTTTCCAAGTTGAATGAGTATAACCACAAACATCACTATTAGTTGCAACAAGCATACCTCCTGCAACTTTTCCCCAGTAATTTCCAGCAGCAGTATAAACATTCATAGTTCTTTTCATAAGAAATGTATTATATTTTTTTCCATTTATTGTAGCAGAACCGTAAGGGAATTTTTGTAGACCATTGGATACAAAGTCAAAATTAACTTTTAGGAAACCATCTCTTAATTTCAAATTTGGGCCTCTAAAATTTATATATGGATATGTTTCATATCCCATTAAAACAAAAGCTTCACGGTTTCCTATTGTACCAACTTTAGTTTTAAAATCCATACCGCTATAAACTGATAAAGAGGCTCCGGTTTTATTAATACAAAAAAGATTACTCATAAAATCACCTCCATTCATTATAAATAAGTATAAAATATACAGATACAATTTTAATTAAAAGCAGAAAAAAGTAGAAAAGTTTACTTTAATAATACTTCTGTTACCTCTGGACCAACACAACCATCTACAGTTAAATTGTTTTTTTCTTGAAATGATATTGTAGCTTCTTTACATTTAGGACCGAACATACTATCTTTAGCTAAGTTATAACCTTGTAAATTAAATAATTTCTGAATGAATAATACATGCGTATTACTAATAATTGGGCTTTTATAATATAAATAATGTTTTAGTGCCATTGATTTACATATAGGTCCAAATATTCCATCTTCTTCTAAATTGCAATTATATGTTTTATTCATTACTTTTTGCCATTCTAAAGTATAGTCAATCTTATTATTTTCGTATAGATAATTCATGTCAACATTACCAGATATACCATTAACGGTTCCAACGTTTGAATATTGCCAAAGTATATATGGTTTCTTATATGTACATACAGAATTATATTGAGCGACCCAAATTTTTGCCTCTGGAAATTGTGAAATATCTAGGTAGTTTTCTAACCAATTCAAATTGGCATATATTCCTGGGATAAAAGAACTCTCACTTATCATTTTGCAAAAATACTTACACATTTGGCTTAAATATGATTTACCTTCAGATAATATATCATCATCTTCCATATCTAAAAAAATAGGAAGTTCAAAGTATATATTACTTAATTTTGATAATATTTTTTTTATATTTTTTTCCAGATTATCTATGTAATTACAATAATTATAAATATAAAGTCCAAGTGGTATATTCAATTCTCTACAATTTTTATAATTTCTCTCAAATTTAGTATCATAATAAATATTTTCATCGTCATATATATTTGCAAATTTTAAAATGGCAAATTCTATATTATCATTTTTAACCCTATCCCAATCTATATTTCCTTGATATTCTGATACGTCAATGCCTTTATTCATAATATCACCCAAATAAATTATATAGACATATAAAAGCAATTTTGAAAAAACAGAAAAAAATAGAAAGTTTCTACTTTTTTCTACTTTTAAACAAATAGAACTATAGCATAGTAAAATAATAATAATTCAAATAGTTAATTTGAAAAATTTTAAAAAGAGGTGATTTTTATGAATGTTAAGGATGCACAAAAATGGTTAAATGAGCAATTTGATGGCTCTGCAGGATGGGTACATATCGACGAAGATGGAGTAGCAGGTTATAATACAATGGTAGGTTTCGTAAGGGCTTTACAAATTTTACTTAGAATAGATGTTGACGGAGGTTTTGGAAATGGGACAAAACAAGCATATAATAATCTTTTCGGAGACGGATTAAGTGAAATAAATAATGCTGATAATAATTTTACAGTAAAAATGGTTATATCACTAGTTAATTTAGCATTGCTTTGTAGAATAGAAGTATCTAATACAGATGATATTTCAGTGTTTTCAGAAGCTACACGACAAGGAATTATTAGCACAATGGCCCAATTAGGAATAGATAATTATACTGGAGGATTAAGAGCAAGGGAAATAAAGGCATTGTTTACAAGTGATGCTTATTATTTAATAAGTAATGGAGATGCTACAACTAGAGAAATACAGCAAGCAATAAATAGAAAATACAGTGATATGTTAGACAATTATATAGCAACAAACGGTCTATATGATAGAAATATGAACACAGCTCTTATAAAAATGATACAATATGAAATAGGAACAGATGTCGACGGAGGATGGGGAGAAGGTACAATGAGTAGTCTTCCTGTATTAGGCCCTGGTTCAACTAGAACAAATTTAGTTTATATTTTACAATACTTATTATATTTAAACGGATTTGATCCAAACGGATTTGATGGAGGATTCGGAAATGGTGTTACAACAGCATTGAAAAATTTCCAATCGCTTATGAAGTTAGACGTTGATGGTTATTGTGGAAGGCAAGCTTGGTCTGCATTAGTAGTAAGTTGTGGAGATACAACTAGAAGTGCTAATGCATGTGATACTAGATTTGAAATTACACGAGAAAGAGCTAGATTTTTAAAAGAAAATGGTTATGACATTGTGGGCAGATATATTACGGGGAGAAGCTTTAAAGAGTTAAGAGACAATGAATTAAAAGTCATTTTTGAAGAAGGACTAAAAGTATTTTTCATTTTTCAAGACAATAATAGGCAATTAGAAGATTTTGGTTATGCAAAAGGAATACAAGCAGCTTCTAAAGCAACAGGTGGTGCAAGAAAACATAATCTACCAGAAAATGCAGTAATATATTTTGCAGTAGATATGGATGTATATGAAGAAGATATAGAAACTTATATTATACCTTTCTTCCAAGCTATAAATGATTATATAGATAAAAAATATAGAGTGGGAATTTATGGACCAAGAGAGGTTTGTAGAAGAGTAGAAAAAGCCGGATTATCTGTAAGTAGTTTTGTGGCCGATATGTCATCTGGATATAGTTGTAATATTGGACGAAAGATCCCAGATAATTGGAATTATGACCAATACAAAGAAATAGAGGATATTTATGGAGATATGGATATTGATAAAGTAACATATAGTGGAAGAATAGAGCCAACATCAAACCTTTCTGTGGATGATACTTCTAGTACAAGTAATATTAATAAAGAAACATATAATTTTATAAAAAGAATATATGATGAAATCATTAA
>CALXVF010000082.1 GCA_944391895.1 uncultured Clostridia bacterium | reverse complement strand
TATCTACAATTAGTGCAATTCCTCTTTTCTCCATTCTATATTTTAATACTTGAATATTTCCATAATCACCATATAATTCTAACATATCTGGATAAAGATATAATAATTTTAATTCCTTCATTTATTACCTTCCTTTGCATTAAATTCTTGTAATTCACGTCTAGTAGGCTGAAGTGCTGTGTAATTAGCAATCACATATTTTTTTATATTTGTTTTGTACAATGCCTCTATTGCATCTTTTAAATCTGGATATGCTTCTATTTTATTCTCATCTATTCCACTTGTTTTTATTCTTATTGCAATATCATAGGCTCTTTTTCCTGAAGTTACAATTCTTTTTACATTATTAAGTTCAAAATTTATATCCCATATCCAAGAAACATCTAATCCATCTGCTGGATTATCATTAAGAACAAATAGAAGTTCTTTTTCCTCGTTATCTTCATTAAGCATTCTAAGTGTTACATTAGCCCCAGTTGGGTTTTTAGCTAAATTAATTAAAGTATCTACTCCTTTTATTTTTATATTTTCACTTCTACCATTGTTAAGTTCAAATGTTTTTAATGCTTGTTTAGGATTTATATTATATAATTTTGAAACCGCTATTACTGCTGCAAAATTGTATATTGTGTAGATATTATTAGCTTTTGTTTCATATGTGATATCATTTTCTTTGAATGTTCTATTTTCTAAATCAATGTCTGTTACTTCTGTAAATATTTCTTCTTCTCCATATCCACACTTAGGACATTTAAATTTTCCTATATGAGAATATTGATAATATTCGTATTCTAATCTTGTTTTATCAAATGGGCAGAATTTTCCTTCTCCCGCTTCCTTTTGCTCATTACTTGCATATTTATACTTTTGAACACTAAAATAATATACATTTTCATTTTCTTTATTAGCTTTTCCAAGTCTTGCTACATTTGGGTCATCATTATTTAATACTAAATTTCCTTTATATGTTTTTAAGAATTCATTTATTTTTAAAATTAATGTTTCTACTTCTCCATTTCTATCTAGTTGGTCTCTAAAGAAATTTAATATTACTAATGTATTTAATGGTATTTTCTTAAATACTACTGGTACATAGCTTTCATCTACTTCTAAAGTTATATAATCTGCCTTAACTTTTCCTGTTATTGTGCAATTTTTTATTAAAGTTGTAATAATCCCTGTTTCCATATTATTGCCTTCTTTATTACTTACAACTTTTTTTCCATTTTGCTCTAAAACATATCTAATACAATTATTTGTTGTAGTTTTGCCATTTGTAGCAGTTACTGCAATTACAGGACAATTTATTTTTAAATATTCTAATATATTAGGACTTAGCTTTTTTACTATTCTTCCTAACATATTTCCATTATCTTTTTTTAGTATTTTGCACAATACTTTTGCTATTTGATTTAAAACTTTCGCTATTATAATTACTAATGAATTATACATTGATTTATCCTTTCAAAATAGAAGTTATCGTATTAATATCTTCAAGATTTACTTCCTCTTCTTCTCCTGTTTTCATGTTTTTCATCATGGCTTTTTTATTTTCTATTTCAGTATCTCCAATTGTTAAAACAAATTTTGCTTGCTTTTTATCTGCATATTTGAATTGAGCTTTTATACTTCTTTCCATAATGTCCTTTTCTGCAAATATTCCAATATTTCTTAAATCTCTAACTAGTTTTGTCGCATAACTATTCGCATTTTCTCCAATATACGCAACAAATATATCCATGTTTCTTTGTAAATCTAAATCCTTATTATTGTCTTTGAAAATTTCAATTAGTCTTTCCATTCCAGATGCAAAACCTATTGCAGGTGTTTTTGCTCCACCTAATTCTTCTATTAATCCATCATATCTTCCGCCACCTAAAACAGTTAATCCATCTATTTTTGAAACAAATTCAAAAACTGTTTTAGTATAATAGTCTAGACCTCTTACTATATTGGCATCTATTTTATATGGAATTTCTAATTCATTTAGCATTCTTTTTACATTTTCAAAATGTGTTTTACACTCATCACATAAATAGTCCAATATAACTGGTGCATTTTTATTTAATTCTTTGCACTTTTCTTCTTTACAATCCAATATTCTCATAGGATTTTTTTCAAATCTAGATTTACATGTATCACAATATTTATCTAAATTTGGTTTTATATATTCTTTTAAAGCTTTGACGTAATCTTTTCTACATTCCATGCAACCTATACTATTTATATTTAATTCAATATCTTTTATATTTAATCTTTCAAATAATCTAAAGCACATTTCAATTGTTTCTACATCTGCCATATATGAGCCAGAACCTAATAGTTCAACTCCTAATTGATTAAATTCTCTTTGTCTTCCTTTTTGAACATTCTCATATCTATACATTGGCATTCTATACCAAAATTTCATTGGTGATGGCATACTTGAAAGTCCGTTTTCTATATATGCTCTTACTACTCCTGCAGTTCCTTCTGGTCTTAAGGCAATTTTTCTTCCACCTTTATCTTCAAAAGCATACATTTCTTTTTGAACAACATCTGTTTCTTCTCCTACACCTCTTTGAAATAGTTCTAAACTTTCTATTACAGGTACTCTGATTTCATTATATCCATAATTTTCGAATATATCTTTTGCTACTTTTTCAATATACTGCCAAATCTCTATTTCATTTGGCAATATATCTCTTGTACCTTTTAATTTTTGTATCATATTTTTCTCTCCTTTTCATCCTTTATTGTTGTTGGTAAACCATGTCCTGGATATACAAATGTATTTTCTGGAAGGAGAAATAATTTCTTTAATGATTTTCTCAAATCTTTTTTATTACCAGTTGGGAAATCACATCTTCCACATCCCATATACATTAATGTATCTCCTGTAAATACTAAGTTTTCATTTTCACAATACAAACAAGTACTATCGTCAGTATGTCCTGGAGTATATATAACTTTAAGCTCAATATCTCCTACATGCAAAATATCTTTGTCATCAACTCTTGAATCTATTTCTATATTTATACTTGTATTTATTAAATTTGCTAGATTTATATCTGAGTTGTTTATATTTTCTGCACCCTTTCTGCTAATTAATATTTCTCCTCCTGCTTTTTCTTTTAATTCTCTTGCCTTTTCTATATGGTCAAGATGTGAATGTGTTAGATAAATATATTTTAACTTAGCATTCATGATATTAAGCATTTCTTCTATTTTTTCTAAATCTCCACCAGGGTCTATACATATAGCTTCTCTTGTATTTTCATCTTGAAATATATAACAATTAGTATTCTCATCTATCAGACTAGATTTTACCTCTATTTGTTTTAATATCATTCTTTTGTTCTCCTAATATATCTTTATTTATTACGTTTTACATCATATACACTATCTATTTTTCCAAGCTCTCTTTGCGCCTTTGTTAAATCATTTACATTTTTTACTTCTAATGTTAATTCAACTATTGCAATTTTCTCTTTACTTGCTTTTGCTGAAACAGCAATTAGTTTCGCATCAGTATTTCCTATAACTCTAATTACATCTGCAAGTAATCCTTCTCTATCATTTGCATAAATTGTAATTTCTACATTATATGAACTTGATTTTTGCTCATCCCAGTAAACATCAATAATTCTTCCTTCGTCCTGAAGTAAATCTTTTACATTTTTACAATCTTTTCTATGTATTGTAACTCCTCTACCTCTAGTGATATATCCTATTATTTCGTCTCCCGGAACTGGATTACAGCATTTAGATATTCTTACTAAGCAGTTATCTATTCCCTTTACTATGATTCCCGTTTTTGAATGTTTTATTTTTGGCGCTGTTTGTAATTCTTCTATTTTCTTTTCAACATTTTCTTCATTATGATATTTTCTATATTCTTCTAATGTTCTTGCTATTATTTTATTTGCAGTGATTGAGCCAAAACCAACTGCTGCATACATATCGTCCAAAGTTTTAAATGCATATCTTTGAAGAGCTTGAGAATAGTATTTTTGAATGAATAACTCTTCTTCTGTCATTCCTATTCTTTTTATTTCTTTTTCTACTAAATCTTTTCCTCTAGAAATGTTTTGTTGTTTTTCATTTTTCTTAAACCATTGCTGAATTTTTGTTTTAGCTGAAGTACTCTGTACAAATTTTAGCCAGTCTCTACTTGGGCCTTTGCTATTATCGTTTGTGATTATATCTACAATATCTCCGCTTTTTAGTTTTGTGATAATTGGCATCATTTTACTATTTATTTTACATCCAACCATCTTGTTTCCAATTTCTGCATGTATCATATATGCAAAGTCTATTGGTGTACTTCCTTTTGGTAATGTTTTTATTTCACCTTTTGGTGTAAACACATATACCTCATCTTCAAACAATTCTGTTTTCAATGTTTTTAGAAATTCTTGAGGGTCTTGCATATCTTTTTGCCACTCTAAACTCTCTCTAAGCCATGCAAGTTTATCTTCTGTAACTACTACATTTGATTTTTTACCTTTTAAGAAGCTAGATTCTTTATATGCCCAATGTGCTGCTATACCAAATTCAGCAACTCTATGCATATTATATGTTCTTATTTGTACTTCAAATGGTGTTCCATTTGGTCCAATTAATGTTGTATGTAATGATTGATACATATTAGGTTTTGGCACTGAAATATAATCCTTAAATCTTCCTGGCATAGGTGTATATAATTCATGCACAACGCCTAAAGCTGCATAACAATCTTTAACTGAATTTACTAAAATTCTTAATGCAAAAAGGTCATATATCTGGTCAAGAGTTTTATTATCTCTTTGCATTTTTCTATAAATTGAATAAAGGTGTTTTGCTCTTCCTGTTATTTCGCCTTCTATTCTTTCCTTTTTTAAATTTAGTTTTATTTCATCTTTTATTTCATCTATGAATTTTAATCTTTCTTCTCTCTTCTTATCTATTCCTTCTACTAATTCTCTAAACTCTTCTGGATAAAGATATTTGAAAGCTAAATCCTCTAGCTCCCATTTTAGAGAGTACACACCTAATCTGTTTGCAAGTGGTGCATAAAGTTCCATAGTTTCTTTTGCATTAGCAATTTGTCTATCTCTTGATAAAAACTTTAATGTTCTCATATTATGAAGTCTATCTGCTAATTTTATTAATATTACTCTTATGTCTTTTCCCATTGCAAGAAACATTTTTCTATAATTTTCTACTTGTTCTTCTTCTGCACTTACATAATTTATTTTTCCAAGCTTAGTAACCCCGTTTACCATATCTGAAATTTCTGGGCTAAATTCTCTTGATATATCTTGAATTGTAACATCTGTATCCTCTGCTAAATCATGCATTAGTGCTGCGCAAATTGTTGCGTCATCTAATCCTAGTGTAGACAATATATATGCCACTTGTAATGGATGAATTATATATGGTTCTCCCGACTTACGCTTTTGGTCTCCATGATGAGAAACAGCATAATTATATGCTTTTGTAATAAGCTTCGTATCTGTTTTTCTATTATGCTTCTTCATTTCTGCTATAATATCTTTTATTGTCATTTCCTTTATTTCTGACATATATATCCCCTCCTAGTTTTTTACATTTCTATCATATACTGCTCCTTATATCTTTTAAAGTTATTTGTATATTTTCTATATTTCTAAATTGATTAATTCCTATATTTCCTACAATATCTACTCGGTCTCCAATTTGATAATCTGATGTTAAATTTCCCATATTGAAGCCAATTGCATCTACCAAAATATTTCCATCTGCTAATAATAAT
>CALXVF010000081.1 GCA_944391895.1 uncultured Clostridia bacterium | reverse complement strand
GATTTTGCAGTTTCGCGCAGTTTGGAGGACTTTACGTCCGACAGCAAGAAACAAAAAATCTTTGAATATACAATTTTCAGCTTATTATAAAATTACTATAAATGTATATTCAAGTTCTTGCAGTTTCGCGCAGTTTGGAGGACTTTACGTCCGACAGCAAGAAACAAAAGAACTTTGAATATACAATTTTAAAGCATTTCATACTCGCTGTGAATTGTAACAATTTATTTCTTTAAGTCATATATTTTCATTGTTAAATAAAAGCCACTGTTTTAGTGGCTTTTTGCTATATTACATATTTTCTTATTAAGAATACTCCTCCAGCTATAATAGCAAGTGTTCCTGCTGTTAGTCCTATATATAGTGGTGCACTACCTGTTACCATTGTTAATGCTACTGGTGCATCATCTATATCATCTTCTCCTTCTTCTTTATTATTTGGTGTTGAGTCTATATCTGGGGTATCGCTTTCGTTATAGTCTTCACTTATTTCCGCTGTGTTTATCATTACACCCATATTTTCCTCATCATTTATCCAGGTTAGTATTACTTCTATTGTCGCACTTTCTCCTGGTTGTAATAATGTATCTTTTAATTGGTCTGTTACTATTTTTCCATCTACTTCTCTCCACAATGGGTTGTCCGCTTGATTGAATTCTAGTCCTTCTGGGATGTAATCTGATATTTCTGTTGCGTATCCTGCTATTTCTCCTTCGTTTGTTATTCTTATTTGATATTTGAATTTTATTATTGTGTTGTCTATTCTATTTTGGTTTAAATCTACCTTTACTACTGGCTCTGGGTCTTGTTCTGCATAGTGTCCTGTATCTTTTACTTTTTCTACTCCATCTTCGATTACTATAACCTCACTTACCCATTTTCTTAATGCTAAATCGAAGTATTGTACATAAATTTTTTCTATATCTTGGTCATCTTCTCCGTCATTCCATTCGTCTGGTGTTGAGTCTATATCTTCTACTTCATCTCCATTTTCATCAGCATCATCACTTATTTCTGCTCTATTTATTATTATTCTATCTGATGTATTTGGCATTCCTACTTTAAATGCTACTCTTACATCTTTATAATCTGGTCCTTCCATTGTTTCCGGGTCATATGCCTGTAGTAAGTTTTCTCCTGGCACACTTTCATTTGCTTTTGATAGATAATCACTTCTTATATATGCTGCTTCTTCTGCGTTTTGTGTTTCATTTCCATTTGCATCTACTATTCTCCATCTATATTCTTTGTTAATTTCATGGTCTGGCAAGAATATTAATCCTTCTGGTACGTCATCTTTTATTTCTTCCGCATATCCTGACATTGTTCCTTCATTATATATTCTTATTGTATATATTACTACATCATTTTGACATACTCTTACAGGGTCTTTTGTATGATTATATGTGAAGCTTGTTATTCCTTCTCCGTCTTCTCCCACAGTTCCATATTTGCTTGTATCTACTTGTGGTTCTCTATCTGTTATTTCTGTATCGTTTACTCCTGTTATGAATTTTCTTAATGCTAAATCAAATTTTTCTAATACTATTTTTTCAAAGTCATCGTCATCTTCTTGTCCTGGTATATATTCTTTTCCTGAATCTATTTCATCCTTTTTATAATCTGGTAGGTCTTCATCTGATGGCAATTGTACTTCATTTTCGTTATCTCTATCTGGTATATCTAAATCGTTTCTATAATCTGTTATTTCTGCTATATTGGTTATTTCTTTTAAATATGCTGCATCATCTTTTACTTTGCATCTAATCTCTACTTCTGCATAATCTAGTGTTGTTCCATCTGGATTAAATTTTTCTATTAATGTGTCTTTTAGATATTCTGTTTCTATAGTTCTTTCATCTACTTGTGTCCATCCATATCTTTGATTTAGTTCATCTTCTGGTAAAAATTCTAATTCTGGTGGTAAATGGTCTACTATTTTTTCTACATATCCATCTACTTGTCCTTCATTATATACTCTTATTGTATATGTTACGATATCTCCTGCTTTTACTTCTATTGGCTCTTTTGTATGATTATATATTGCTGTTGTTTCTCCATTCTTTAGTGGTGTTACATCTACTTGTGGTATTCTATTTGTTATTTCTGTATCATTTACTCCTGTTATGAATTTTCTTAATGATACATCAAAGTATTTTCCTAGAATTACTAAATCTTCGTAATCGTCATCATCTTCATATCCTTTTCCTTCTTCTGATGTTTCTGGATTGTAGTTATTCTTTTGATCATCTGTTAGATTGTCTGTCTCAGAATCTATATCTTCTGTGCTTCCTGTTATGTCTTCCGCTTTTGTTATTTCTGCTACATTTTTTAAGTTTTGGTCTTCTCCTGTTGCTTCTTTACTTACTCTACATTCTATTTGTACATCTACATAGCTTATCTCATTATTCTCTACTCCATTTATTAATGTGTCTTGCATATATGTCGTTTTTACTGTTCTTCCTTCTGCTGTCCATCCATATCTTGTATTTATTGCACTTTCTTCATTTGGTACTAGCTCTAGTCCTTCTGGTAAGTAGTCTGTTATTTCTTTTACATATCCATCTATTTTTCCTTCATTATATACTCTTATTGTATATACTACTCTATCTCCTGTTTCTACTACTAATGGTGTTTTTGTATGTGTTTTTTCTGCTGTTGTACCATTATCAAATTTTCCCTGTCCATTTAATAATTTTTCTTTTTCTGCATCTGTAATAACAGGTTCTCTACTTACATCTACATTTTCTCCGTTTATTTGAGTTATGAATTTTCTTAATGCTAAATCAAACTTTTGCTTTCTGTTGGCTACATTTATTGTTATTGTATTACTTGTTTCATCAAATGTTACTTCTGCATTTTGTGATATATTTTCCCAATTGCTTATTACATATTTTCCATTTGACTCTCCTGTTACAAGTTTTATTTGTATTGGTGCTTCTAATATTGGGTCATAACCTTCTGGTGCTTCTATTTCCTCTATACTTATATTTATTTCTTTTCCAGCTTCTAGAATTGGTTTAGCAATACTTATTAGTCCGCTTGCATCTGTTTCGTATTCCTGTTCTTCTCCTTCTATTGTTACTTTAAATCTGGCATTTTCCAGCTTCTTGTCTGGATTTGATTCATCGTATTTTACTAGTTTTATATTATATGAGCCTTCTAATTTTGTATTGTCTATTACTATACTTACTGTATTCCCTTGTAAATTTGCGTTTGCACTTCCAGTTACTCCTGTTGCTACATAACTATTTCCTGATTCTCCTTTTGTCACTGTTAATGTTATTACTTCATTATTTAGTATATATCCTTCTGGCGCCTCTATTTCCTGTATTTCTATTGTGTCCGGTGTGTCTGGATTTGTAATTGCTATATTGTTTATTTCTATTTCTCCGTTTGAATTTGTTGTGTATTCTTGTTGAAGTGCTGTTCCATTTATTTTAATACTAAATTTTGCATTTTCTAATCTGTTAGAGTCTTTTCCATCTTGCTTTATTAATCTAAAATTATATGAGCCTGCTAATTTTGTATTATCTACCACTAAATTTACTGTATTTACTCCTGATGGGTCTGTAGTTAGATTTGCATTTGAACTTCCTGTTACATTGCTTGCTACATATTTTCCATCTTGCAAGCTTTTACTTATCGTTAATGTTATAGTTTCTCCATTTAATATATATCCTTCTGGTGCATCTATTTCACGAATTACTATTGTGTCTTGTGTATTTGTACCTGTTATTTGTATATTATTTATTTCTATTTCACCATTTTGGTTTGTTGTATATTCTTGTTCTTGTCCATTATTTATTCTTATACCAAATTTTGCATTTTCCAATTTAGTTAAATCGTTTGCATCCTGTTTTACAAGTTTAAATTTATATGAACCAGTTATTTTAGAGTTATTAACTACTAAGTTTACTGTGTTTCCTTGTAGGTTTGCATTTGGACTTCCCGTTACTCCTGTCGCTACATATTCTCCATTTTGTAATGCCTTATTTACAGTTAAAGTTATTACTTCATTATTTAGTATATATCCTTCTGGTGCCTCTGTTTCCTGTATAACTATTGTATCTGGATTTGTATTTGTTATTTCTATTCCTGTTATGTTTATTTCACCATTTTGATTTGTTGTATATTCCTGTGATGCTCCATTATTTATTTTTACTGTGAATTTTGCACCTTGTAGTTTTGCACTATTATTTGCATCTTGTTTTATTAGTTTAAAATTATATTCTCCACTTGGTGCTGGCATTTCTATTTCATCTTCTTCTACAAATGTATCTTTTACTGTTTCTACTATTACTACTGGTTGATTTATGCTTAAACTGCTTGCTCCTGTTGTCCACATTGTTTGTTCTGTTGTATAGCTTTCCGCTTCTATCTCTATTTTCATTCTTGATATATTTTCAGTCATTGGTATTTGAATATAGAAATTATTTCCTATTGTTGATTCTATTTTTTCACTTATACTTCCTGATGTTATTTCTTGTTGATTTTGATTTAGTATTTTTACATTACTTATTTCACTTGTTCCATTTGTTATTCTTGCTGTTAAAGTATAACTGCTTGTTCCTATTTCTTCAATTTTATATGGTCCTACTAAATAATTACTTCCACTTATTCTTGCTGTTGCACTTGTGCTATTTAAGCTAATTGGACTTTGTTTTGCATCTTCATATGTGTATCCTCCTGCTACTGCTTCTATAGCTCCTTGCACTAAATAACTGTATATTAAATCTATTTCATTATCTACAAAATCTAATCCATATTTATCTATTAGAGATTGACCATCTACTTTTAATTCTAATCTATCATCATATTCGTTATGATAATCTCCACTTGGATTAGTAAAATACCAAATTGCAACTTGTTGAATACATTCTAGTATATCTTCTATTTCGTCACCATATCTTGCTTCATCTCTTAGGAAACTATCTTCCCATATTCCTGCATTATCCAATAGAGCTTTTTTTGATTCTTCTGCTAATCTAATTTCTTCTGATGTTGCACCATCTTTTGCTGGTATATATAAATGGTCTAATACCCATACTAGTTCATTGTATGTTGTCATGTCTGATGGTAATTGTCCTCTATATGGTGAGCCTATTGAGTTTGGATCTTTTATATCGAAATATTGAGTATATTCTATTACATTATTTTCATAGTTTTCTGATCCAAATCCTGGTCCTGCTTTAATACAATAAATACTACTTCCATCATCTCTTTCTGATTGTGATGAATTGTATTTTACTATTTTAAATATATTTTTATTATTAAATGAATATGTTCCCGTTTCTCTCGATGTAGACAATCCTTTTAATCCTAAGTATAATGAGCCTGTAGCACCATAACTACTGGTTGATCCAAAAATTATTCCTATGCTTAAGATTATTATTAAAATTGATATTGCGATTTTATTTTTCATAACTATCCCTTCTTTTACATTTTTCCTCATTTTATTATATTATATACTATATATCAACAATTTAATTTTTTCAATAGGTTTATCTTTAAAATATTTTCAATTTGTACTATGTTTATAATAACCAAATTCCGCATAAAAAATTTTTAAAACAAAACAAAAAAGCCACTTATTTAGTGGCTTTTTACTATACTACATATTTCTTTATTAAGAATACTCCTCCAGCTATAATAGCAAGTGTTCCTGCTGTGATTCCTATATATAGTGGTGCGCTACCTGTTACCATTGTTAGTGCTACTGGTGCATCATCTATATCATCTTCTCCTTCTTCTTTATTATTTGGTGTTGAGTCTATATCTGGGGTATCGCTTTCGTTATAGTCTTCACTTATTTCCGCTGTGTTTATCATTACACCCATATTTTCTTCATCATTTATCCATGTTAGTATTAC
>CALXVF010000080.1 GCA_944391895.1 uncultured Clostridia bacterium | reverse complement strand
CATATGTCAAGATTTTTAGCGGTTGATGGAATACTAAAAGATGGAGTATTTCCACCAATAATAAGTTATAAATATATGGAACGCTTCGGATATGCACTTAATTTGTTTTATGGACCACTTACAACATTTATTCCAATTATATTTCTAAATTTATTTGGAACAGCAGGAATGGCATTTAAAACATTTTCGATTTTAACAGTAATCTTATCTGGAATTACCATGTATAAATTTATGCTAAGTGTAACAAATAGAAAATCTATGGCAATTATAGCAGCTCTTATTTACATTTCTGCACCATATAAATTGTCTGATATATATTCAAGAAACGCAATTGGCGAATATACAGCTTTTATATTTATCCCTATTGTATTTGAAGGATTGCATAATTTAATTAATGGAGACAAGAAAAAACACTATTTATTAATTGTTGGCGTAGTTGGACTTGTATTGTCGCACACAATCACCACTATATATATTGCACTTTTTTCTATTATTTATTTACTTTTAAACATAAAAAAATTAAAAGACATAGAAATCTGGAAAAAAGCCATAATCGATATTATAATATCGTTTTTGATTTGCGCTTTTTATGTCTTTCCTTTGTTAGAACACACTGTTGCAGGAGAATATACATTGTATTCTCAAGACAAAATGAATTCTACTGGAGAAGCAGTATATTCTACAACATTAGGATTTAAGGAATTATTTGCAAATGAAGCGGGAGACCAAGAAATTAGATTTTCAATTGGAATAGTTACAATTGTTCTGACTGTTTTGACAATTTTCTGTGTTAAAAAAATAAAAAAGAAACATGATAAGATTTATAGTGATTTTCTAATTTTGGCAATTATATCTTTATTTATGTGTACAAAATTATTTCCGTGGACTATAATGCCAAGTGTTCTTACAGTAATACAATTTGCATGGAGAAATTTAGGATTCTTTGCATTCTTCATATCGCTAGTATGTGGAATAAATGCGGTTGTATTCGCAGAAGATGTAATTAAGAAAAGTTTATGGAAAGAAACTTTTTTGTTTGGAATTGTTGTTAGCATTTTTGTATTTGCATTTTTAGGTGTTTTTAGAGATTGGAGATTTGATAATATTTCTGAGGAAGCAAATTTGGACAAAATGGTTAAAGAAAGAGAAACAATGGGAACTTTGCAGATTAATAGAGAATATATGCCATTAAAAGCACAAAAGGATATTAATTATATTTTAGAAAGAGAAAATAAAACATATGTACTAAATGGAGAAACGGAAATTGTATCTGAGCAAAAAGAAAAGTTGGAGGACACTATTATTCTAAAAAATGTTCAAAATGATACTATATTAGAATTACCGTATCTATATTACTTGGGTTATGAAGCTACAGCTACATATGGAGATACTACTGAAAAATTAGAAATAACTGAATCTGAAAATGGATTCTTATCTGTAAAATTAAAAGAATCTGAAAATGTAAGTATAAATGTTCAGTATACAGGAACAATTTTAGAAAAAGCAGGATATATAGTTTCTATTTTAGGAATTATTATATTCATACTATATAGATTAAAAGAAGGAAAATTTAATGAAAGAAGAGAAGAAGTTAAAAAACTTCATGAGTAAAAATAAACAATATATTTCTATAATACTAATAAGTATAATAGTATCTGTACCTATGTTTATGCCTAATTTTAATATGCAGTATGACGATGGTGTGCAGCATATTTGTAGACTAATAGGTACAGAACAATCAATTAAAGAAGGACAATTATTTCCAGTAATAATGTCTAATTTCTGCAATGGCTTTGGCTATTCGTGGAATTTATTTTATAGTCCTTTTACTGCATATGCACCATTAATATTTAGAATATTTGGTTTAAGTTTTGAAATGTGCTTAAAACTATTTATGTTATTAGTTAGCATATTTACAGGTCTGGCAATGTACTTTTATATAATGAAAATAACTAAAAATAAAGAAATTGCCATTCTTGCAGCAGCACTTTATATACTTGTACCATATAGACTTAATGATATGTATTTCAGAATGGCAATATCTGAGCTTACGACTTTTATATTTCTACCAATGATATTTAATGGACTATATACAATCATTAAGTTAAAGCAAAAAACATCTTTATTAATTATACGGAGCAGTAGGAATGGTACTTACACACAGTATGCTTACTGTTTATGTTGCTATTTTCTGTATTATATATTTGTTATTAAATATAAAGGAAATAAAAAAAGATGTATTAATTTTATTATTTCAAAATGCAATATGGATTTTACTTTTAACTATATTCTATTGGGCTCCACTTATAGAAAGTAAATTAGCAGCAGATTATGAAGTATTTAACCAGGAACATATGGTAAGATATGATGCTATGGTAGCTTTAAAACCTAGCATAGGAGAATTATTAGTGCATTTTAAAGGTAGAATGCCATATGGACTTGGAATAATTGTTATAGCCGGCACTGTACTTAGTATTTTTACAATAAAAAAAATAAAAGAGAAAAAGAACTTTATATTATTTTTAGTTTTGGGAATTATTTGCAGCATAATGGCATTAGACTTCTTTCCATTTGAAAAACTACCAAGTATATTTACAATGATGCAATTCTCTTTTAGAATGTTAGAATTTGCAGCTTTTTTCTTAGTAGTTGTCTCATCTATAGCACTAGGAAAAGAAATAGAAAAATTCAACATCTATACAGTTATTACATTAATTTGCATATCAATCTTATTGTTATTGCCAAGTGTTTTTGAATTGCATTTTGGAAGATATTTTGAAGAAAGTGATTTGGAAGCGGGAATTAGGGTAACTAGCAGTACTGGCAGAGTCCATGCAGGATGTGCTAGTTTTGAGTATTTGCCTACAAAAGCATTTAAGAATAGAAAGTATATTGAAGATAGGGAAGATGTACCTATTGTCTTAAATACCAAGCAATATGTTATAGAAAACTTTAATAAAGATAATACTAATTGTGAATTTGATGTAAAAAGTTTTGAGGGAACTGATACAGCTCAAATAGAATTACCATATATTTATTATATTGGATACAATGTCACTTTTGAAGATGAGAATGGGAAAGAAACTAGAATAGAAACATATGAATCGGAAAATGGATTTTTATGTGTTAATATAGATTCACCAGGAAAGATTAGAGTTAGATATACAGGTACCTTATTAATGCAAATTTCTGCGCTAATTTCACTAGTAAGTGCTATTGCGTATGCTGGAATAGTAACAAAAGTTCATTTAAATCAGAGAAAAAATTAAGAATTCTATTGCCTTTTTTTGCTAAATATTGTAGAATATTTTGGTCGGGAAAGGAAAAAATATGAATAGAGAGATTGGAAAACTGAATTTTAAGGTAATTAAACTTTTAAATTTGGATTTTAAAGAGGAAATTCCAATAATTTTAGGTGATACAAATGTCGAACACATGAAAAGACAACATCCAGAGGATTATGAAAAATATGGGCAAGATATAAATGAAATCATTAAGAATCCGACATATGTAGCGAAGAATCCAAATCAAGGGTCGATTGAATATATAAAAGAATATAAGATAGATAATGAATTTGTATTGGTTGCAGTGAGAATAACAAATAACGGAAAAATGTTTGCAAGGACGTTATTTAAAATGACTGAAAGAAAAAAGAACATATATTTAAATAAAGGTTATGCAAAAAAATACATGTAAATACTTGAATTTTTGCAAAGATGTATGTTATAATTAGATTAGCATATAATAAGTTTAGGAAAGTATTAGAGGACGGAACAGGCAGCCGTCACCCATTGTTAGGAGATACAGGAAGGTCACCCTGTCTATACTTTTCCTGACAGAAAAGTGGCAGGTAGCAATACCTGCCTTAATTTTTTTAAAAGTGGAAAGAATTTCCTTGATATTTTTCATTTAATATAGTAAAATGGTATAGTAGAAAATGAGGTGAGAAAATGGGAAAACCAACAGTAGCAATTATAGGAAAGCCAAATGTAGGAAAATCTACTTTTTTTAATTATCTAGTTGGAAAAAGATTATCAATAGTAGAAGACACTCCAGGTGTAACTAGAGATAGGATTTATGGTGAAACAAACTGGAGAGGTAAAAATTTTACCTTAATAGATACAGGTGGTATAGAAGAAAAAAAAGATGATGTAATATCTTCTCAAATGAGATTACAAGCAGAATTAGCAATAGACCTAGCAGATGTAATTGTTTTTATGACAGATATTGTAACTGGATTAACTGCAACAGATAAAGATATTGCTTTAATGCTTAAAAAATCTAAAAAGCCTATTATACTTGTTTGTAACAAAGTAGATGATTTTAGAAAAATGGAAAATGAAATTTATGAGTTCTATAATTTAGGCTTAGGAGAACCACATCCAATTTCATCAGCTAATGCAAAAGGTATAGGAGATGTGTTAGATGTTATTTATGAAAATCTACCAGAAAATGAAGAAGATGATGATGAAACAGAATTTACAAAGGTGGCAATTATAGGAAAGCCTAATGTAGGAAAGTCATCACTAGTTAATAAAATATTGGGAGAAAATAGAGCAATTGTAAGCAATATTGCTGGAACAACTAGAGACAGTATAGACTCTGAATTTGAAAATGAACATGGAAAATATGTATTTATAGACACTGCAGGACTAAGAAGACATAGTAAAATTGAAGAAAACATTGAAAAATACAGTGTACTTAGAACCAATCTTGCGATAGAAAGAGCTGATGTTTGTATTTTGATGATAGATGCAAATGAAGGAGTAACTGAACAAGATACTAAAATTGCAGGAAAAGCTCATGAAGCAGGAAAAGGTGTAATTATAGTAATAAATAAATGGGATGAATTTGATAAGGAAAGTTGTACTCTTGAAAATTATACTAAAAATGTATATCAAAAATTAGCATACTTATCTTATGCACCAATTCTATTTATCTCTGCTAAAACAGGACAAAGAGTAGATAAACTATTTGATTTAATAAACGAAGTATCTAATAATAATGCAATGAGAATATCTACACCAGTACTTAATGAATTACTAGCAGAAGCAGTAGCAATTGTACAACCACCAACAGATAAGGGAAAGAGGTTAAAAGTACTATATATGACACAAGTAAGTACAAAACCTCCAACATTTGCTATATTTGTTAATGACAAAAAACTATTCCATTTTTCATATGAAAGATATATAGTAAATAAATTAAGACAAGAATTTGGATTTAAAGGAACACCAATTAGAATTTTTGTTAGAGAAAGGAAGGAAAAATAAATATGATTTGGGCATGTATTATATCTGGAATTATAGCTTATCTTTTAGGAAGCATTAGTTTTTCAATTATTTTTACAAAGAAATTTGCAGGTTTTGATGTAAGACAAAAAGGAAGTGGAAATGCAGGAAGTACAAATGTACTTAGAACTGCAGGAAAAAAGCCAGCAATACTTACATTAATTTGTGATATTTTAAAAGGAGTTATAGCTATTTTCATAGCATATTTAATTGGAAAAATATTTAATTTTGATATTCAATCAAGTGCTTTATTAGTTCAAATAGCTGGAATATGTGTTGTTATAGGACATACATTCCCAATATTCTTTGGATTTAAAGGTGGAAAAGGAGTAGCAACAGCTTTAGGAGTGCTTTTAGTTACAAACTGGCAAATAGGATTAATTTGTTTAGTATTTGCATTAGTTTTAATGGCGTTAACAAGAATAGTTGCACTAGGTTCAATTGCAGCAGCAATATTGTTTCCAGTATTATGCTTCTTTATAACAAATAATTATCTTTTAGTAGATTCTTCAAGAACTATGTCATACTTGGTTTTCAGAATAATTATTGCTTTTATTGTAATATTTAATCATAGATCAAATATACAAAGAATGGCAAGTGGGAAGGAAAATAGACTAATATTTAAAAA
>CALXVF010000079.1 GCA_944391895.1 uncultured Clostridia bacterium | reverse complement strand
TGTTACAATTTATAGCTAAATATTTATAAAGACATTGTATATTCAAGATTTTGTAGTTCCGCGCAGTTTGGAGCGAATGCGACAGCAAGGAACAAAAAATCTTTGAATATACAATCTCATATTGTAATAAGCCATAAATTGTAACAAAAATTTACAAAATATATAGTACGGAAAATTAATAAAATCCGTACTACATATATATTACTCCTTATTCAGTTATCCATTTTATTAATCCCAAGTTCATAGAATTTAATAACATTTTAGTCTTTGGCACTACTCTAAATGTATAACCGTAATCTCCTCCTGATTTTAGCTCTATTTTTGCTGCAAATTTATGTTCTAGATTTACCTCATCACTTTCTACTAATTCCATTGGTATTACTTGGATATCATCTACTACACCATTTTCTGTAATCTTTCCATAATATACTTGTGTTTCTATATTCTCTATATTAATCAGTTCATTTGGTAATTTTACATAGCAATTTACATCAATTTTATTTCCAGCATCGACTGTGATATCGTCATAATTGTTGTCGTCTTGTCTTATTTTAATTTTATCCCAGTTGCTGTATAATTTTTCTTTCCATTCATTATATCTTGTTACTTTTGCTAAATCTTTATAACATTTATTATGCAAATCGCAAAGTGGAATATATATGTCTTTTGTGTAGTCTTCTAACATTCTTGATGTACTGAATCTACCTGCATTTGATTCTATAGTGTTTTTCATCATTCTCACCCATGTATCAGAAAATCCTTGTTCATTTTTTTCATAATACATTGGAATTATTTTATTTTCTAGTGTATCGTAAATACTAATGCTATCAGCTTCATCTTGAGCATCATAACTTTGATATTTTGCATTTGTACCTATTGTCCATCCATTTTTTTGATTATATCCTTCAGCCCACCATCCGTCTAATACGCTAAAGTTTATTACTCCGTTTATTGCTGCTTTTTGTCCACTTGTTCCAGAAGCTTCTAATGGTCTTCTTGGATTGTTAAGCCATACGTCTACTCCTGAAATTAAATATCTTGACATTCCTATATTGTAATTTTCTAATATGAATACTTTGCCTTTAAACTGTGGTTTTAATGATATATCATGTATAAATCTTATTAGGTCTTGTCCTTCTTTATCGCTTGGATGTGCTTTTCCAGCAAATATAATTTGAATAGGCTTATTCTTTTCGTTAAATATCTGTGTTATTCTTTCTAAATCTCTAAATATTAATGTCGCTCTTTTATATGTTGCGAATCTTCTTGCGAAACCTATTGTAAGAACGTTAGGATCTAAATTGCCTACCATTGCTTCTATATCATCATAAGAATAGTTATATCTTCTAAGTCTTTCTATTGTAGATGTTTTTACTATTTTTAATAGTTTTTCTTTTCTTGATTGATGTATTTTCCATAACTTTTTATCTGGTATTTTATCTATGTTTTTCCAAACATCATCATTTTGAATATCATCTTGCCAATATGGCTCTAGATATTCATTATATAAGTCTTTTACTGTTGGAGCTAGCCAAGAACAAGTATGAACTCCATTTGTAACATAATCTATTGGAGATTCATTTGATGGTATATCTGGCCATACATTTGAGAATAACTCTCTTGATACTGCTCCGTGTAATTTACTAACTCCATTTTTCTTTCCAGCAATTTTAAGTGCCAATATTCCCATGTTAAAGCCTGATGTATTGATTTCGGCATTTGGTTCCATTCCTAATTTCAAGAATTCTTCTCTAGTTAGTCCTAATCTATCCCAATATCCATTAAAGTATTTTTCTACTAAACTCATAGGGAAAATATCATTTCCTGCTGGAACTGGTGTGTGTGTTGTAAATGCTGTCATTGAAGATACAATATCTCTTGCTAATTCAAAAGACACTTCTTTATATTTCATAATATTTTTTATAAGTTCAAGTGTCAAGAATGATGAATGACCTTCGTTCATATGATATACTGTTGGATTTAATCCTAAAGTATATAATAAGTTAACTCCTCCCATTCCAAGAACTATTTCTTGTTGGATTCTCATTTCTTGGTCTCCACCATATAATGTTGAAGTTATACTTCTATATTCTTGTATATTCTCATCTATATCCGAGTCCATTAAGTATAATGTGTTTCTTCCAACTTTTATCTGCCATACTTTTAAGTATAGTCTCTTTTTAGGAAATTTTAAATAAATTAATAAATCCTTTCCTTCATGGTCTTTAACTGGTGTTATTGGTAGAAGTGAGATATCTATTGCATGATATTCTGTTTCTTGTTGACCATATCCATTAATTTTTTGATGGAAATATCCAGTTTTATATAAAAGACCTATACCAATAAGAGGTATTCCCATATCGCTACTTGATTTCATATGGTCACCAGATAATATTCCAAGACCACCTGAATATATTGGAATAGTTTCATCTAAACCATATTCAGCTGAAAAATATGCAATTAAATCATTAGTGTTATTTGGATAATTTTTCTTAAACCATGTATCTTTACTATTCATGTAGTCATTAAAATCTTTTACTACTTTGTCATATTCTTTCAAGAATTCACTATCTTTTGCCGCTTCCTCAAGTTTTTCTTGAGATACTAATTTAAGAAATTTAACAGGATTTTTTCCTACACTTTCCCATAAATCTATATCTAAAATTTTAAATAGTTTCAAGAATTCTGTATTCCATGACCACCAAAGATTATATGAAATATCATATAATTTTGATATTCTCTTTGGTAATTGTGGTCTTACTGTTATTTTATTAAATACATAAGACATTGTTATTTCCTCCTTAGTTTTTTTGTATCTTAAGTTAAGTATGATTATATTATCTACTAACTATATTTATTTGTCAAATGGTTTTGAAAAAATTTTTAATATTGATAGAACTCATAATTATTATTTTTAAAAATTGTATATTTGAAACTTCGCAGTTCTGCGTGAGCGTTCAAACGAGCCGAAAGGATTTCGGCGAAGTGCGTTTGGAGCAAAGCGACCGCAAGGAACCAGAAGTTCAAATATACAATTTTATTAAATCAATAATAGTCTATCATTTATAATAGCATCCTTGAACTAAATCCTTTTCATTCATAATTTTATCTAATCCATTTAGCACCCACTTCTTATGTAGATTCCAGTCAGGTGCTACTAATAAGTCTTTTGGTGCATCTCCTGTTATTCTATGAATTATAATATTTTTATTAATATGTGTTATAACATAAAGTAGATTTTCTAAATAATAATCTAATGTTATTGGTTCATATTTTCCTTCTTTATACCATTTTTCAAGTAAAGTTCCTTTTACAATATATGTCGAATGTATTTTGATTCCACTAATATTTAATGTATTTATATATTTAACGGTTTCCTCTATATCTTTTTGAGTTTCATTTGGCAAACCTATCATTATGTGAACTACTACATTTATTCCTGCTTCATTAAGCATAGTTACTGCTTTTGTAAATGTATTTAACTCGTATCCTCTATTTATTAATTTAGCTATATCATCATTTGCGGTTTGAAGTCCAAGTTCTACAGTTACATCTAATTTATTTTTATATGTTTTTAATAATTCTATAACTTCTGGATTTATGCAATCCGGTCTGGTTGCAATGTCTATTCCTACTATTCTTTCATCTATAATACTGCTATCATATTTTTCTTTTAAATTTCGAATAGTATCATAAGTATTTGTAAAGTTTTGAAAGTACACAATAAATTTATTTGCTCTTTCTCCTCTATAGCTTTCTAGATGTTCCTTTACTTGCTCTGGAATAGATTTTAGTTTTAAATGTTCTCCTGAACCTCTACTACTACAGAAAATACATCCTCCACTAGAGACTTTTCCATCTCTGTTAGGGCATGTAAATCCTCCGTCTACCGGTATTTTTAATGTTCTTTCTCCAAATTTTTCTTTTAAATATGTATTTAAATGTCTATATCTTTCCATAATTTCACCTATTTAGACTTTAACATATTTAAGATGATTTGGCAATAAAATGAGTTTAAATTCAAATATAATTAAAACTTGTTATTATATATTGTATATTAAAAGATTTTTTGCCACTTACTGTCGCTTCACTCCAAACTGCGCGTGGCTACAAAATCTTTAATATACAATTTAATAATAAGAATAATAACGCATATTTGAATTTAACATTTATTTATCTTGAACAGCAACATCCAAAGTTAGTAAATAATAATAAGAAAACTATTAAAAAGAATAATATTTCATTGTTTCCTGAACAGCAACCATTAAAAAGTCCTCCATTATTACAACCGCATCCACATCCGCTTAATCCATCATTCATAAAAACCTTCCTTTCCAAGTAAATATGTATTCACTTATTCTTTTTTCTATCATATAGTATGCAATTTATCTTTTTTGTGTTACAATATTTATGAAAAATTTTTTGGAGGATATTATGATTGAATTATTATCTCCTGTCGGAGATTTTGAATGTTTAAAAGCAGCTGTTCAAAATGGTGCAGATAGTGTATATCTTGGAGGTTCTTTATTTAATGCAAGAGCATCTGCTGCTAATTTTGATAATGAATCTTTAAAAGAAGCAATTAGATATGCAAAACTTAGAAATGTTAAAATTAATTTTGCTTTAAATACCTTAATTAAAGACGAGGAATTTGATGACGCTATTAATTTAGCTAAATTTGTATATACTCTTGGTGCTGATGCCATTATTGTTCAAGATTTAGGTTTAGCTAAATATATTATAGATAATTTGCCTGGTATGGACGTACATGCTAGTACTCAAATGACAATACATAATCTTCAAGGTGTACTTGCTCTTGAGAAATTAGGGTTTAAAAGGGTTGTACTATCTAAAGAACTTAGTCTTGCAGATATAAGATACATATGTGCCAATTCAAATATTGAAATAGAAACTTTTGTACATGGTGCCTTATGTATTTCATATTCTGGTCAATGCCTATTTTCAAGTACTATTGGTGCAAGGTCTGGTAATAGAGGAAAATGTGCTCAGCCATGTAGACTTCCATACAAATTAATGAATGAAAATGAACAAATATTAGACCAAGGCTATTTATTAAGTCCTAGAGATTTATGTTCATTACAGTATATACCAGATTTAATAAATGCTGGAGTTACTTGTTTTAAAATTGAAGGAAGAATGAAAACTCCCGAATATGTTGCTACAGTAACTAGTATATATAGGAAATATATTGACCTTGCTTTAAGTGGTAATGATTATGTTATTGATGAGAAAGACATCAAAAAATTAATGCAAGTATTTAACAGAGGCAGTTTTTCTTCTGGTAATTTTGAAGATGATGAGAATTTAAATTATGTATATAAAGAAAAGCCAAATAATATGGGATTGTACATAGGTAATGTATCTTCTTTTAACAAAGAAAAAGGATTAATTACTTTGAATACTAAAGAATCTTTAAGTATTGGTGACCAAATTTCTTTAGAAAAAGAAGAACATAAATATACAATTACTGAACTTATGAAAAATAAAGTAAATATCCCTTTTGCTAATTCCAATGAAACTGTTACTATTGGTAGAATGAAAGGTAATATTTCTTTAGGTGACAGAGTTTATAAATTGAGTAGTAAATCTTTTAGCAAGGCAGTTAAAGAATTTTATGAAAAAGAAAATATAAAAATTCCTTTAAATTGTAAAATTACAATAAAAAAGGATATACCTATTTCAATTGAAGTTAATTCTTTGGATAATGAGAATTATAGTGATATTTCTTTTAATAAAGTTCTTGACGTTACCCCTACTCAAGCTATAAATTCTCCTATAACTAAAGAGAGAATAATAGAACAATTATGTAAAACTACAGATACTGAATTTGAATTTAAAAATATAGAAGTTGAATTAGACGATAATGTTTATATACCTAAAATTTCACATATTAACGAACTTCGTAGAGAATGTTTAAAAGAA
>CALXVF010000078.1 GCA_944391895.1 uncultured Clostridia bacterium | reverse complement strand
TATTAATTAAATTTGATTAAGTATAACGCTATCATGACATGTTCGAAAAATGCCATTAGCATTATTTATGGTATTGAAAATATTAAGTATTAATGATAAAATGCACTTAGTGAAAAATAAAGGAGAAAACAAATGACAAACGCTGAAAGCCTTGGGGCTGTATATATATATATATATATATCGTAGGATTTAACAAAATAAACTTATGTAAACATAGAAGAGAAACTATGCTTTTTAGAAGAATCTAAGAGTCATAGTTTTTGTTGTGTTAGAAATAAATGTAGGAGGTTGAAAGAAATGAAAGGGAAAACAATTAGAAAAATAAAAAAACAAGTGAAGCGGAATAACATTGATAGCACTAGTAGTTACAATAATAGTACTATTAATACTAGCAGCAGTAGCAATTAACTTAACAATAGGAGAAAATGGTATATTTACAAGGGCACAGGATGCCGTGAAAGACTATAAGAGGAGTGAAGCAGTAGAAGATTTAGAATTTTATTTGGCAAGTGAGAAATTGGATAAAATATTAGAAGAGATAACGCCTCCTAATGTTGAGGATGCTAATCCAGGGAAAATGGAAGGCGAAGGAACAGAAGAAAATCCTTATCAAATTAATAGTATTGAAGATTTGGTTTATTTTTCAAAATCGGTGAATGAAGGTGAATCATATAGTGAAAAATTTATAGTTTTAGCTAATTCACTGGATTTTAAATCAGAAAATTCATATGTAGATATAAATACAACAACTTTTGGAGATATTAATCAAGATAATATTGTTCAAGGAATAAAAGATGAGGTTACTACTGCAAAAGGATTTACTCCCATAGGCAATGTAGAATATATTCAAAGTGGCAGTGATGACTTTGGAACACAAACTCAAGCGATTGGAAATGGCTTCAAAGGAACGTTTTGGGGGAATGATAAATATATAAAAAATATATATATAAAAAGCAATGATATTAATGGTATAGGAATGGGATTGTTTGGATGGAACAATGGATTAATATCTAATTTGACCGTTACAGGTGAAATATTAGACGATATGAATTCTACTATAGGAGGTATAACGGCATTTAATGATGGAGAAATAAGAAATTGTCAAACTGCAATTAATATTGTATCTAATGAACGGAGTTACTGGTGGAATAATTGGACAAGTTGTTGGAAGAACTGATATTTATAATTGTTTAAGTAAAGGCAAAATTAATGGTGAAACTGTTGGTGGAATAATTGGAATGAATGTTTCTAGTGATAGAATGCTAGAGAAACAAATACATATAGAGCAATGCCAAAATGAAAGTGAATTGAATGGCAATTGTGTAGGAGGTATAGCTGGTGATATCTATAATACAAATATAGCAATTTTAAATTCAAATAATAAAGGAAAAATCATAGGAAATCAATTAGGAGGAATAGTTGCTTCTATGGGACTATCATCAAGAAAAAATTATAATTGTAGTATAATGGAATGTTATAATATAGGAATAATAGAAGGAAAAAATGAATCTTGTGGTGGCATAGTTGGATACGCACATACATGGGGGATTAACACGATAGAAGTATCTAATTGTTATAATAAGGGAAATATTATTAATAGTAATGGAACATTAGGTGGAATATCAGGAACCAACGATATACAGAATGGACAAATTATCTTGAAAAATTCTTATAATATAGGAAAAATTATGGGAAACGAAAATTGTGGCGGAGTAGCAGGTGAAAATATTTGTACAGATGCTGGAACAATAAAGATAGAAAACAGTTATAATGCAGGAGAAATAAGTGGAAATAATAATATAGGAGGAATAAGTGGAAGTATTGATATAGGAGCACAATATTATGTGTCTGAATCAGGAATAATAAGTATTACTAATTGTTATAATCTGGGGAAACTCAACTCTATGAGTAAAAATGTCCCTGCTATAATAGGAGGTATTTGTGGAAATGTTACAAACGATCGAGGGTCTATAAGAATTCAAAATTGTAATAATTCAGGAAAAATAAAATTCAATAATGCAAATATTGGTGGAATTTTAGGCAATTTATATGAAGAAGATGCAACATATACAATAATAACAAGTTGCTATCATAATGATAGAAACATTGGTGGAATAAATGGACAAGATATAATAGGATCAGCAGAATATAGTGGTGATTTACCACATATATTAGAAGTGATAGGAGATATGTTCATAGAGGATTATGAAAATATAAATAATGGATATCCAATATTAGCAGGAATTTAAATTATTAAAAAAAATAACATTTAGATCATTATTAATATAAAGATTTCAAAATTCTTATTTTGAGCAAAATAAAAGATGAAAAAAATTTATGTATGGGACAGACACGGGCTTATTTGAAATAATTAAGTAAAAACAAACTTATTGAAAGGGATTTTACATATAATTAAACTTTTAATATTAATAAAATTGCTTTATGCCTACTACTTGTAAATAAAATATATAAATGATAAAATAACTTTAGAAAAAACAAGGAGAAAACAAATGACAAACACTGAAAGCCTTGAGGATGTATATATATATCGTAGGATTTAACAAAATAAACTTATGTAAACATAGAAGAGAAACTATGCTTTTTAGAAGAATCTAAGGGGCATAGTTTTTGTTGTGTTAGAAATAAAGAAGGAGGACGAAAGAAATGAAAGAAAAAACGATTAGAAAGATTAAAAAACAAGTAAGGGGAATAACATTGATAGCATTAGTGGTAACAATAATAGTATTATTAATATTAGCAGCAGTAGCAATTAACTTAACAATAGGAGAAAATGGAATATTTACCAAAGCGCAAACATCAGTAGAAAAGTATAATAAAAAAAGCATAGAGGAAGAAATAAATATGTATTGGGGAGAAGTACAATTAAATTACGAAGATACTTTAGAAGAACAAGTAAAATATTTGCAAACTAAACTAAGAGAGCAAGACCAAAATGCTATAGCAATTATAAATGATGAAAATATAGATGTAACTTATAAAGGAACTAATATAAAGATTCCATATATGAATAAAAAGATAGCAAATGGAATTAAGTTTTTTAATATTCTTAATTATGAAGGAGAAATTTGGAATTATTATTGTACATTGGATAATAAGGTATATGTTCAAGCAGACGATAAAACCACATGTATTTTAGACATTCCACAAGTGATAGAAGATAAAAATAATATAGAAATTGTGGGAGAAGGAAGTGATGGAAAAGAATATTTAATTTTCCATTTGAAAAAGCAATGTTATAAACTATATTTAACAGAAAAAAATGAAAATAATTTAGTAAAAGTAGCAGATTTAAATGAGTTAGAAAATGGAAAATTTAAAAACAAAAATATATCATTTTACATTCCTTTTGGAGAAACTTCATTAATATTCTTTGATGATGGAACTGCTTATGAGATGAGTTCTAAACAAGAAATTGATTATGGAAAGAAAATAATTAATATGGGTACAATAATGGAAAATGGGAATATTCAGTTTATATTAATAGATGCTAATGGACAAATGAATATGATGACACAAAATGGTCTACAAAATATTAATAATACTTTTGCAAATGTTTTTTTTTATGACAAAAAAGTGTCAATGGTTGGAATGTCGACGATAAATGATATATTGTTACATATAATATGTACTGATGAAGGAAAAGCATATTCTATAGATGAAAATGGCGTAGTAACATATATAAATGATTTAAATGAAAAATTAAAAGATAAAAAAATTGTAAATATAAATATGCTTGGAGACAGTAGTTTAAAAGAAACATATATAACTTTTATATTAGAAGATGGCAATGCATATTATACCACTCCAGATTTTAAAGAATTAATTAGTATAAATGTAAATGGTTTTCCTGAATTTACTCCGGTATTCTCTTGAAAATCACCACAAAATAATATAAAATACTCTCAAATGAAAGGAGAGTATTTTTTATGAAAAAAGTTATAATAGCAATCCTTATAATCTTAGTAATTGGCGTTGTTTCAGTAGTAATATACATGAATAGAACAGAGCCATCAGTTTGTTTAAAAGAATATTTTGACAAACTAAACGCCAAAGACTACGAAGGAATGTACGAGTATGTAGAAACTGATATGCCAAAAGAAGACTTTGTAACGAGAGTAAAAAACATATATGAAGGAATAGAAGCAGCTAATATTTCTGCTACTGTGCTTACAAATACAGAAGACGAAAACGATAATAGTATAACAAATGTAACATATAATAATTCTATGGATACACTAGCAGGAAACATGAATTTTATGAATACTGTTAAGGTCAAGAAAATTGATGGAGAATATAAACTTGTATGGAATTCATCAGTCATATTTCCAGAATTAAAAGATGACTACAAAGTAAGAGTAACGACATTAGAAAGTACAAGAGGAGCTATCTATGACAGAAATGATATAGCCATTGCAAAAGATGGAGAAGTGTATTCGGTTGGTTTAGTTCCAGGGAAGATGGATGATACCACAGATTTAGCAAAACTAGCAAATTTGTTAGGAATAACAGAAGAAACTATTAATAATTCATTGAATGCGTCATATGTCAAAGAAGATACATTTGTACCACTTAGAAAAATATCTAAAGATGAGCAAGATTTAAAAAATGAATTATTAAATATAAAAGGAATACTAATTACCGATGTTACATCTAGAGTATATCCATATAAAGAAGCAACATCTCTACTTACAGGTTATGTGCAAGAAGATGAAGGCAAAACAGGACTAGAATATGCATATAACGATAGATTAAAAGGAACAGATGGAGAAGAAATTTATATCGCAGATGAAAGTGAAAATAAAGTAAAAACACTTGCAAAAAGAGATTTGAAAAATGGAGAAAATATTAAAACAACAATTGATGTAACAATTCAACAAGAACTATATAATCAATTTAAAGAAGATCCAGGAGCATCTGTAGCAATGAATTATAATACTGGAGAAGTACTTGCCTTGGTTAGTACGCCAGCATATGACGCAAATGATATTGTTTTAGGTGTAACTAATGATGAGTGGAATGAATTGCAAAATAATGAACAAAAACCTATGTATAATCGTTATTTATCTACATATGTACCAGGTTCATCATTAAAACCAATAGTAGGAGCAATAGGACTAAGTAACAACAGTTTTACAGCAGATGAAGATTTTGGAGATAGCGGAAAGAGATGGCAGAATAGTGAAGAGTGGAAAGATTTATATGTTACTACTCTTACAGACTATTCAGGGCCAGCAAATTTGAAAAATGCACTTATATATTCAGATAATATATATTTTGCAAAAGCAGCATTAAAAATAGGAAAAAATAATTTGCAAAAAGGATTAGATAATTTTGGATTTAATGACAAAATATCTTTTGTGCAAGATATAACTAAATCAACATATGGTTCAATGGATAGTGAAGCGGCACTTGCAAATAGTGGATATGGCCAAGACCAAATGCTTGTAAATCCAATCCATTTAGCAATGATATACTCAAGCTTTGCAAATGGTGGAAATATGGTAATGCCATGCTTAGAATATACAGAGACAAAATATTATAAACAAAATGTTATATCACAAGAAATAGCAGATACAATAAAACAAGATTTAGTTCAAGTAGTAGAACAAGGAACAGGAAAAGAAGCAAAAATAGATGGAAAAACTATAGCTGGTAAAACTGGAACGGCAGAAATAAAAGAAAATCAACAAGATGAAAACGGCACAGAAATAGGATGGTTTAATGCTTTTGATGAAAATGGTCTATTAGTTGTTAGCATGGTTGAAAATGTAAAAGGAAAAGGAGGAAGTCATTACTTACTTCCAAAAATAAAAACAGTATTTGAATAAATAATTAAAATAATACCATTGTTAAAATTAGAAAAACGTGGTATTATTTTATATGTTGGAGGGAAAATATGGGAAAAGTAATGTGGAAAGCAGGAACATTTGAATA
>CALXVF010000077.1 GCA_944391895.1 uncultured Clostridia bacterium | reverse complement strand
TAGATATTCCATAACCGACTAAAATAATTCCTACTAATATTAAAAACATCCATCTTTTCATTTTTGCTTTTGAAGTAAACCATTTAAAAAATCCCATAATTTGTTTTTCCCTCCATAAAATTATTCCCCTATAATTTTTATCTCTGGTTCTATTCTTTCTCCAAATTTTTGATATATTTCTTTTTGTACATATTTTATTAAATCTATAATATCTTTTTCTGTTGCATTTCCTTTATTCACAATAAATCCTGCATGCTTTGTAGATACTTCTGCTCCACCTATACTATATCCTTTTAATCCTGCTTCGTCAATTAATTTTGCAGTAATAAAACCATTTCCTCTTTTAAAAGTACTTCCTGCACTAGGCATATCTAATGGTTGAGAGTCTTTTCTTTTTTGTGCATATTCTTTCATTTTCTCATCAATTTCATTTTTGTTTCCATGTTCAAATTTGAAAGTTGCACTTAAAATTATTCCCTTTTTATTTTCAAAAATACTTTTTCTATATTCAAAGTTTGATTCTTCATTTTTGAAAACTTTTATTTCATTTGTTTCAAAGTCTAAGAATTCTGTTTCTAATACAACATCTTTCATTTCTCTTCCATAAGCACCAGCATTCATAACTATCGCTCCACCTATGGTTCCTGGAATTCCGGCTGCGAATTCATATCCTGTTAGTTTTTTATTTAATAAAGTATTTGCTAATCTCGCATTTGTCATCCCAGAATCTACTTTAACTATTGTATCATTTATTTCACAAGTATTTGCTGTATATTTTAATACTATTCCTCGAATACCTTTATCTGTAACTAATAAATTGCTTCCATTTCCGACAATAGTAATTTTCTCGTTCTTTAGCATTTCAAGCGTTTTTAGTAATTTTTCTTTAGAATCTACTGTAATAAAAATGTCTGCTATTCCACCTACTTTGAAAGTGGTATGCTTGCTCATTGGCTCATTATACTTAACATTTTCACTACCTAATATGCTTTCTAATTCCTTCAATGAGTTATCCTCCTATCATGTTTCCTATTTTATCATTTTTATTTTTTTTTTACAATATTATTACAAAAATAACATTTTAAAAATTTTGATTATTTTACTTGATTAGTTTTTATGATTGTATTATTATACATACGCAAATATTTTTATAAGGGGTAATTAAAAAATGGGTGACATAAATGTATATTCTGGACCAATGAAATGTGGCAAAACTCAACAGATTCTAAATGAGTATAAGAGACAATTAATCGCAGGAAAGAAAGTAAAAATGTTTAAGCCTTCAATAGATACTAGAACAGCTAATAATGTTGTTGCATCTAGAAACGGTATAGATATCCCTGCTATTGCTATTAATAAAATATCAGATCTTGAAAAATATGATGCTGATGTTTATTGTATTGATGAATTTCAATTTTTAAAAGGAAATGTAAAAGTAATTGAACAAATGGCTGAATGTGGTAAGAAGTTTTTTATTGCTGGACTAAATCTTACTGCTGAAAAAAAGCCTTTTGGTAAAATGGCAGATTTATTATGTATATCTGATAATGTTCATATGCTTTCTGCTATTTGTGATAATTGTAAATGTGATAATGCTGTATTTACATATTTTAAGGGTGGAAAAGATACTGATATAGTTATTGGAGACCGTGAATACATGTCTTTATGCCGAAATTGTTATGATTTACTTACACGTCAGGATGTTTTGAATAGAAAACAAATTCAAGCTTAAAAGTGCTAGTTACAATTCACAGCGATTATAAAATACTTTAAAAATGTATATTTAAAGATTTTTTGTTTCTTGCTGTCGGACATAAAGTCCTCCAAACTGCGCGAAACTGCAAAATCTTAAATATACATTTATTTGCCTTTATAATTGCTGTAAATTATAACAATTGCCTATTATATTATAAAAAATAATGCTGCAAAAAAGATTAAAAAGTTAATTTTTGCTTCTTCTGGATTATCAAATAATACATCCGCTGATTCAGGAACTTCTTCTGCATTTATTACAGAAATTTTTATATGGTCTATTTGTTGATAATTAAAGCTAGCCTCAAATGAAGTTTCCTCTCCGACATTTAAATCTTTTAAATGAACATATTTTGTTCCTAATAATACATCACGTTTTGAATAACTCTCTATTTTTAAGTATTTTTCATTTACATCGATATCTGTATTGTTTTTAGCTACTCCTTTTAAATTCCCATTTACAAATGTAGCTTCTGCTTCTGTTACTTGTATATCTAGAATTGAATCTTCTATAATGTAATCCTTTGTTTTATATGTACTTTTTAATACATAGAATGTTCCTAAATTAACTAAGAAATATACAATGACTATGGCTAAAAAGTACTTAAAAAAAGTCTTCATTCTTTTCATACAATTTTCCCCTTATTACATTTTTCTAAATACTCCTGCTACTTTTCCAAGTATTTGGCAGTCCGGAACAATTATTGGATCCATTGTGCTATTTTCTGGTTGAAGACGTATATATCCATCTTCTTTGTAAAAAGTTTTGACAGTTGCTTCATCATCTATTAATGCTACTACTATTTGTCCATTTTCTGCTGAATTTGTTCTTTTTACAAGAATATAATCTCCGTCTAGTATTCCGGCTTCAATCATACTTTCTCCTCTTACAGTAAGCATGAAACTTTCACTATTTCCAACAAAGTCTAATGGAATTGGGAAAGTATCTGTTATATTTTCAACTGCTAAAATTGGTTGACCTGCTGTGATTTTTCCAACAAGAGGTATATTAACCATTTCTTTATTTGAATAGTATTGTTTTGTTTCACTTATTCCTTGTTGGTCAGCAATTACATTATCTCCTTTATAATTTTTTAGAAGTCTTAATGTTCTTCCTTTTTGTGTCTCTTTTTTTAGAAATCCTCTTTCTTCTAATGATTTTAGGTATCCTTGAACTGTTGCTGTAGAACTTAAGTCTACTGCTCTTCCTATTTCTCTAACAGACGGTGCAAATCCTTTTTCGTCAATTTCTTTTTCAATAAATTTTAGAATTGCTCTTTCTCTTTTATTAAGACCATTTCCATCTCTTTTTGATTTATTCATTCCGCATCTCTCCTTTTTTTTAACTATTACTATATTACCACAAAGAAAACTGTTTGTCAAACAAAAGTTTTAAAAATATTTGTTTTTATTTGAATTTTTAATTATAAAAAAATGTGAAACAATTTTGCAAATTCATTTTGCTTTTGTTTCACATCTCAAATTTAGTTCTTATTTTTTAATATTTCATTCCTTTTAGTCTTGAGCATATCCATTTCTCTCCAGAAGTCCTCTTCTTCCCAGTTGCAAAATGTGTAATTTAAATCATTATTCTTTTTAGCTTGCTCCAGTTCTTCAATGGTAAAATATTTTACTTCTGCGACCTCTTCTTTTTGTAATGTAAAATCTTGAATTTTGTAATTTAGTACAAATAAGAAATTATATGCAAAACGTCTATTTTTGTCATTACTTTTATGGACATCTAATATTGTCGTTTCTTCTATTGGAATCTCAATTCCTAATTCTTCTTTGACTTCTCTACATATTGCTTCTTGAACAGTTTCTCCACTGTCAACCTGGCCTCCTGTTTTAGCCCATTTGTTAGGATTTCTAACTTTATTTGGAGTTCTTTTTTGCAAAAGTATTTCTCCATTTTTATTCATTATCCAGCATGATACTGTCCTTCTCCATAATCCTTTATTATATGCTGTCCATCTTTCTTCTACCTGTCCTGTAAGTCTATTATTTTCATCCACTACATCTATTAGTTCCATAAAAATCTCCTTTTAGTCTTCCCATTCCATTTCGTAGTCGCCTATTTTTACTATGTCGCCTTCTTTTATTCCTTGTTTCTTTAGGGCTTTATTTAATCCAATTTCATCTAATTTTCTGTGCAAATAGAATAATGATTCATAATCTCCTATATTTACTCTTCTCATTATTTTATCTACTTTTTCTCCATTTACAACAAACATTCCTTTTTCTCTAGTTATTGTAAAGTCTTCTTTTTCATCTTCTAATGTATATATCTTTTCTTTTTCAGTTATTTCTACTAAATCTTCTTTTGGTAGAGTTTTCAATAAAGATGAAACGTAATTCATTAATTCTTCTACGCCTTCTCCTGTTACTCCTGAGATTTTGAAGATTTTTTGGTTATGGTCTTTTGCAACTTTTTCTAAATCATTATATAAACTTTCATCCGTCATGCTATCTATTTTATTAGCTACTATTATTTGTGTTCTAGTTGCTAATTTTTCACTATAAGTTTTTAATTCTTCATTTACTTTGTTATAGTCGTCTACTGGATTTCTTCCTTCTATTCCAGAAACATCTATAAAGTGTAATAATACTCTAGTTCTTTCAATATGTCTTAAGAATTGTATTCCCAGTCCTACTCCTGTACTTGCGCCTTCTATTATTCCAGGAATATCTGCAATTACAAAACTGTCTCCATATTTTGATTTTACTACTCCTAAGTTAGGTTCTATAGTTGTAAAATGGTAATTTGCAATTTTAGGTGTAGCTGATGTTACTACAGACAAGAATGTAGATTTTCCAACATTAGGGAATCCTATTAATCCAACATCGGCTAAAAGTTTTAATTCTAATATAAGTTCTTTTTTTTCACCTGGTTCACCATCCTCAGCAAATCTTGGAGCTTGTCTAGTTGATGTAGCAAAATGTGAGTTTCCTTTTCCCCCTCTACCACCTTTTAATATTAGTGCTGTTTGTTCTGGCTTCGATAAATCAACTAAAACTTCATTTGTTTTAGCGTCTTTTATTATTGTTCCTATTGGTACAGGAATATATAGGTCTTCTCCGCTTTTTCCGTATCTATGTCCACCTTCACCGTTTTGCCCTGGCTCTGCTTTAAATTTCTTTTTGAATCTAAATTCGATTAGAGTATTGGCATCTTTATCTACTTTAAAATATACATCTCCGCCTTTTCCTCCATCTCCTCCATCAGGTCCACCAGCGGCTACATATTTTTCTCTTCTAAAGGCTATTGCTCCATTTCCACCTTTGCCCGCTTCTGCATATATTTTTACATAATCTGTAAACATATCTTTCTCCTTATATTTCCTTTAATAATCTAATTTCATAGCTTTTTTAACCTTACACATTGTTTCTTTTGCAACTTTTCTTGCATTTTCTGTTCCGCTCATTAGTATATCCTTTACTTCTTTTGGATTTTCTTCATAGTATTTTCTTTTATTTCTAATTGGTTCTAATGTTTTATTTACACTTTCTATTAATTGTTTTTTACAAGCTACGCATCCTCTTTGACCTTTTTTACACTCTTCACAAATATTTTTGCATTCTTCTTTATCTGTAAATAATTTATGATAATAATAAACCATGCATATATCTGGATTTCCTGGATCATCTTTCTTTATTCTAGCTGGGTCTGTTAATGCAGACATTACTTTTTCTTTTATTGTATCTAAATCATCAGATAAGTATAATGCATTACCTAAAGATTTACCCATTTTTTCATTTCCGTCTAATCCTTTTATTCTACCATTTGAGCTAAGTACAGCTATTGGCTCTCTTAATGTTTCTCCATATATGCTATTGAACTTTCTTACAATTTCTCTACATTGTTCAATAAGTGGAAGTTGGTCTTCTCCAACTGGAATATATCTTCCATCAAAAGCTGTTATATCTGCTGCTTGGCTTACTGGATATCCTAAAAATCCATATGTAACACTTTCCCCAAATATGTTTCTTTTTTGTGCTAATTCTGTTTTTACAGTTGGATTTCTTTCTAATCTTGCTATTGTTACTAAATTCGAATAAAACACTGTAAGCTCTGCAATCTCTGGAATTAATGATTGTAAAAATATTGTTGATTTGTTTGGGTCTATCCCAACAGACAATTGATCCATAACAATTTGACTAACATTTTGCTTAACTTTTTCAGGATTATTAAAATTATCTGTTAATGCTTGTACATCGGCTACTTCTAT
>CALXVF010000076.1 GCA_944391895.1 uncultured Clostridia bacterium | reverse complement strand
TATAATATAACTACTATCAAAATTCAAAGAATAAGCTAAAATTGTATGATATATGTCCAGTTTTAGTTTTAATAGTTCTTTTGATGTTGTTTTATCAATTTGCTTATCGTTTTTATTTAATATTTTTATTTCATTAAATTTTGCTACCTGTAATTCCTCTTTTGTTATCCACTTTTGCCATTTTCCACATTCTCCACAGTATAATCCTCTTCTATCTCCTTGTATTTCAATAAATAATTTTTCTGAATTACATTTATTACATTTTAATTTCATTACTAGCCTCCATTGTATAATTACTTTCTATATGCGTTTTGATAATATTGTTCACGTGTAAGTATGCTATTTATTTCCTCTTCCTTAATATGCCTATAATAAGCTCCTCTTCCAGATTTAAATATGCATACTGTAATTTGTTTGTCTGGTGTATAATCATTTTGTGAAATACTGTCTATTTCTAGTACTTGTATTTCTATAATCTTTTCTCCGTTTATATAATCTCCTACTTCTATAATGTTCACTAATCTATTGCTGCTTTTTGCTATTTTCCCATATTCAAATTCATAATGTTTATCTGCATCTGCTAATTTTTTTACAATATCACCATTTCCTTTTGCTGTATTTTCAAGAATATATCCATATTCTGTTCTTACATATTGTTCCATTTTTTCTTCAAACATCTCGCACCTCCTAAATTATTAAAATATAATATTTTTCTATCCTTCTTCTAAATATCCGAATAATTCTTTGTACTCTTCTATGGCATTTAGTTCATTAAGAATTCTTTTAACACTTGTATCAGATAATAATTTTATATAGTCTTTATCATGATATCCTAAACTAGATGCTCCTTTATACTTTCCTATATGAACAAAAAATTGTCCTTTTGAACTTTTATAAAGTGTATGTTCATATTTTGGATAGGTAGTCACAATTCCTCTTGTTTCTATCGAATCTATATATTTTATAATTAGTTTACTTTTCTCCATATCATAAAGTTTATTATCTACTAAATATTGCACTCTTCATCCTCCTTTCAAAATTCACTAATTTTAACTATAACCTTTGGTGTTTTTGAATATTCTTTTATTACTCTTGCATCTACAATCTGTGCATCATCAAGAAATGCAAATTTGTTTAATGCATCAGATACTATTTTTCCTATATTATCCCAATCTGGCTTTTTTACTGGACTTATTTGTCCTGATAACATTTCTAGCTCTTTTTTCTTACTGGTACTTTTAGGTACTTCAAAATAAGCCCATATACTAATGCTTATTCTTCCTTTTATCGGTTCGCAATCAGGATATTTGTTCAGAAATAATTGTCTAACTAAATATTCATAAGCTTTAGTTTTTCCTGGTGTATAAGCTCTACCTGTTCTCGTATTCATTCTTGGTCTTTGTTTACCTGTTATTGATTCATTTATTTCTAGCACATATGTTGTTTTCATGCTCTTCCTCCTTAATCTTTTGTAAAAGTGGTTTTAAACATTTATTATGCAAAGCTACTGTTACTTTATCTTTATTTTTAACTCTAAATGGTATATTTACAATTCCTCCGCTTCTCTCTTCCCACTTTTTTTCAATCTTAATTTCTTTATTGCAAAAATCGCAAATATAGTAATCATAGTCTTTTACTAATTTTGCTTTTTTCCATCTTGTGTTATTGTCCTCTTTCTCATATTTTTTCTTAGTACATTTTATGGGCTTCTCTCTATCTGCCCATGATTTCATTCGTTCTAACCACATAAATTTTCTCCTTTTTCATAAATTCTTCTTGTAAACTTTTTATAAAATAATTTATAAAATATAAGACATCTTCATTTTCAATATATTTTTTGGTTTTCAAAAATCGTAGCATAAATTCTTCTCTTGTAAGATTATTAATATAGATTTTATAAGGGCTTAAATATAATGCTGAAACCACATAATATTGTATTTCTATATCTAATAAATTACTTGCTGGATATGTCTTTAATAATTCTTTAGTCATATAAATATCTAATTTTTTTAATATGTTAATTATTCCATTTTTATCGGCACTTGTTATTTCCTTGCCATCACACATTTTGAAATTTTTCTGCGTGCTATTATTTATTAAATAATTAAATAATAAGTATAGTATAGTAATAATGTGTTCATTTTGCTGTTCAGATGCCTGTTCGCTTGCTTGTGCAGTTGCTTGTTCGTTTGCTTGTGCGATTGCCTGTTCATTATGACTAAGCAATTCATATTTTGCTAAAGCTGCTTGATTATTTCCCTTGAAATAATTAATATATCCTTTCTGCTGTAATTCATTTCTTTTCCTTTGTAGTCCTGATAAAGTCAAACCTGTTTTTGCTATAAGAACATTATTGCTAATTTTGATTGTTCTAATCCAATTTTGCTTATAAAACATATGCAATATAGTCTGATATAGACACTTTGCATCTGAAGAAATCGGATTGTAATCTAAATTAGAATAAAAGTTCTCTAGTTCATTTATATACTTTTCCTTTGCGTTCAAGGGATTTTCTCCTTTCTTAATTTATAAAATATTTTTATACTCATCTTCTAAAATATCTAGTGCTAAACAATATTGATTAACAGATATTCTTTTTTGATCTTTATAAATTTTTAAATAATGCTCTATCATATCATGTATTAATTTATTTCTAATGGTTGGAGTATTATAATATTCTGTTATCATCTCTTTTAAACTGATAATTAATGATTTCATCATCAATTCGTTATCTTCTTTTATGGGCATTTTAAAAACTCCTTTTCTTGCTTTTTTTATTTTTTTGTGTTAAGATACATAAAGACAATTTACTTAAATGTTTTATAGAACTATTATTTCATTTTGCTAGTGGATGATAGTTCTATTATTTTTCCTTTTTCTTGGGTATTATCTATTACCATATCTAAAACCAATTCTGAAAAATTATCTGAAGCTATTTCATATATTTTTCTTAATTTAGCATTTTTATCATTAAATCCGTTATATTCATTCGAGAAACATATATCTTTTATTTTTTTGAATTGTTCTGCACATTCTGTCTTAATATCTTTTATTTCTTTATCTTTACGTTTAATTACGTCTTCTAATTCTTTTATTTTTATTGCTTCTTCTGTATGTTTTCCAATATTCATTCTAATCACCTCTTAATAATTTTAATTTACTTTTTAATTTAGCTAATGTAACAATATGCCAATAATAACTTTTATCTAATTTGTCCATTTCTTCTCCTTTTCTTATGTTCTAATTTGTTATCAATCCAACAAATCAAAAAACTTAAATTTGTAAATATACTTATAAAATACGCAATTTCTAATGGTGTAAATAAACTATAAATTTGATCAACCACTTAATTTTCACCCCTTTCTCTTTTTATTTTGTACCACTCCCTTATGGCACTACCTAAAGCAACCTTTTCCTTTCCAAAATTTTCACTAGGAAAATTTTTTAAGTTATAAATACTCAAAGCAGTTGGTACACTACAATTTCTTAATTTTGCAAATTCTGATGGTGTATAAAAAACATTATCATTTAATTCCATATTTTTCTCCTTTCGTTTAATATCGTGTCGCGAATATTAGTTTTAAATGCTTTTATGCAACTTTCGGGGTAAAAAAATTTCTTCTACTGACTTTCCTAAAAATAAGGAAATAGAAATACATTCTGATAATTTCCAATTCGTAATTCCATTCATTTTTCTATTAAATGTTACTACATTGATGTTTGCACAATTAGCAATATCTTCATTAGATAAATTCCTTTCAAACATTAGATTTTTAATTCTTATACGAATTTCTTCTGCTAATTCTTTATTTACTCTTTCTGTATTTTCTGACATAATATCACCTCTTTCTTCAATGCTTTTCTGCAACAGATTTTATACTTAATATTTTTTGTTGTCAATACTTTTTTGAAACTTTTTTAACTTTTTTGCATTTTTTATTGCATTTTTGCAATAAAAAGTTTATAATAACCTTATTAAGGAGGGACTTATGGACACAATTTTTTCTATAAGATTAAGACAACTAAGAAAAGAAAACAATATTTCTGCTGAAGAACTCGCTCAAAAATTAAATGTTAATAAATCTACTATTTCAAGATATGAAACTGGTAAAACTGAACCATATTTGCCAATCGTAATAAAAATAGCAAATTATTTTAATGTCTCAATAGATTGGCTCTCAGGTGTTACAGACATAAAAAATTGGCAAAAATCTTCTAAAACAGAAATAATTTCAAACTATGAAGAATTGACAGATGATAAGAAAAAAGAATTGTTAAGATATTCTAATTACTTAAAAAAAGATTTAAAATAAAGGAGCTTTATAATGGAAAAGTTTTTAACTATTGATTTTGAAGCTGCAAATAGATATATATATAGTCCTTGTTCTGTCTCTATATATGAATTTAATTCCAATAAAATAATAAAGAAATTATCTACATTGATTAATCCTGGAGATGTTCCTTTTGACTCCAAATTGGTTGAATTACATAATATTACATATGATATGGTAAAAAATGCTCCAAATATAGAAACTACAATGAGAAATATTAGTAATATAATAGACAATAATATTATTTTTGCACACAATGCAATATATGATATATCTAAATATTTAACAGGCTGTTCGTTAAATAATTTATCTATACCAAATTTTGAGTATGCAGACACACTCACACTTGCAAGACAAACTTGGAAAAAATTGATAAATTATAAATTAGATACTATTAGTGAATTTTTAAATATTGATTTAAACCATCATAACGCAGATTCTGATGCAATAGCTTGTGGAAAAGTAGTGTTGGAACTATTAAAGTATAATGATGTTAATAGTTTTGAGAGTTTATTTAATAAACTAAATTATATAAAAGGATTTTATGATGGGAGTTTAAATCATGCACATATAAACACATATAAGAAATCTACTTCAAAATCTATATCTGACTATGAAAGAATAAAGAAATTACACATTAATACTAGTATTAATTCTTTAATTGCAGGTAAATATTTTGTTTTTACTGGTACTCTAAATATTAAAAGAGCAGATGCTATGAAAATAGTAGCAGATAAAGGTGGCATCCCTGAAGGAAATGTTACAAAAAACACTAATTATCTTGTTGTAGGAAGAGATGATTATGGTAATTTTAAAAGTGGAAATAAAAGTAATAAAATGATTAAAGCGGAGAAATTAATTCAGCTAGGTCAGGATCTTCAAATAATAAACGAAGATGATTTTTTAGATATAATTGCATAAAAATTGGGAAAATGTATTGAATTTCGCGACACGATACATTTTCCCGAAAGCTACAAACACTAAAAAATGTTTGCATATATATTATATAAAATTATGCCTTCATTTTTCAAGTGTTTAATAAAAAAACATATAAAAAATGGAGGTTTTTATTATGGGTACAACAAAGAAAAGAGGAAACGGTGAAGGTACTATATTCAAAAGAGAAATAAACGGAAAAACTTTATGGGTTACAGAATACACTATCGCAATGTATGATGAAAAAACAGGAAAAAGAAAGAGAAAAACAATATATGGGAAAACCCGACAAGAAGTAAAAAACAAATTAGAAAAAATTATAACAGATTTAAATACAGATTCATATGTAGATAAATCTAAAATTAAATTTAAAGATCTTACGAAAGAATTAATTGATAATAGTTACAAACTTAATCAACTAAGCGATAGTTCTTATATAAGAAAATTAAATACATATAATCAAATTTGTTCACATTATATGGCTGAAATGGAAATTCAAAAAATATCTGAAGATGATTTAAAAGATTTTCTTATATACATAACCAAATATTCAAATTCCGTTATTGGTAAAATATATGGTGTTATCAATAATACTTTTAAAAGAGCTGTTAGAAAGAATATTATTAAATATAATTTTTTAGATGATAAAATGGAATTTTGTAAACCTAAATCTAGTAAAAAAGATAAAAATATACATGGCTTTACAATAGAAGAGCAAAAGCAATTTATACAGGCTATAAAAAAAGACACTAGATTCAAATATCATTATCAATTTTTATTAAGCCTTTATACTG
>CALXVF010000075.1 GCA_944391895.1 uncultured Clostridia bacterium | reverse complement strand
AAAGGATTAAGATATAGAGAAGATATTTTGGACAATATGGGAAGTGATGAACTTATAGCAAATTTATTTAGAATTTCCCAAACAGAACAAAAATTAAAAAAAGATAATATACAAACTGAAAAGGAAGCCAATAAAACTCATTATAATATTGGCAGGAATATAAGAGAGGTAATTGAAAAAAATGGTGGTACTATGCCTGAAGAATTACCTACACCTAAAAAGAGTTTAAAACAATTAGAAAAAGAAAATAAAAAAGACTTAAAACAAAAATAATTATAATCATTTCAAAAGCGAATAAGTTAAAAATATCTACCTCATCGCAATAAACAAAAGAACTTAAATCATTTTTGAAATACATATTGATTTCAAACATAATATAAGATATAATAGTAATACACTATATTTTGACTGGAGGCTTGGCAATGAAGACAATGCGGATAATGTGTTTCTGTTGCGGAGAGGCCCATACTGTTGCAAAGAAAGATTTGATTCGTGTCGGTTACGGAAGGAAACGTCATCTACTGGTGATAAAAGGACGGTATTATGCTTTCAAATGTTACAAGTGTGGCAGACAAATTCCAGTGGATAAAAACAGATTTAAGTAAATCTAGGGCGGGGGGATTTTCCTCCCGCTTGTTTTTGTGAATATAAATAATAACTGGTTGAAAAGTAAAATAAAATAGTATATAATTTTTTTGAAATCGGCAAGAATAAAATAGAACTTTTAGAAAGGATGAAAAATGAGAATAGAAAAAGTATACTTTAAATCTATAGATAATTTAAATATGATAGGTCTATTACATTTACCAGAAAAAGATAAAAAAGTAGATACAGTAGTAATTTCAATGCATGGAATAACTAGTAATTGCCTAAAGTACAGAGAAGATGTACTAGCCCGCATGTTCACAGATATAGGAGTTGCATATTTTGCTTTTAATAATAGAGGACATGACATAATAAATACTTATGACAAAATAACTGATGATGATATGCATTTCTACGGTTCAGGTGCTGAAAATATATATGATTCATATTATGACATAAAAGCTGCTATACTATATATGCAAAGAATGGGATATAATAATATAATACTTCAAGGGCATAGTATGGGATGTACAAAAGTTGTATATACCTATAATGAATTCATTGAAAACCATGAAGATAGCATACTAGATAGCATAAAAGGTGTTGTTCTATTATCAATGGTAGATATACCAACAGCATTAAAAAAGATTTTAGATAAAAGTTATAAAAAAGTAATCTCGTATTTGCAATTATTAAACAAAAAAGGAAAAGGTGATAGACTAATAATATTAGATGCTAATACCCCACCAATAAAACCTAATACAATACTAAACTATGTAGAAAATAATAAAAAAATAGACTTTGCAAGATTTGGAGATAGTAAATATTCGTTCAAAGAATTAAATAACATAAAAGTACCATTATTTATGAGATGGGGAAATATAAAAGAACTAATTTTCCAAGAACCAAAAGAATTAGTAGAATTCATGAATGAAAAAATAAAAAAACAAGACAAAGACATATCATATATAAAAGGAGCAAATCACAATTACACAGGAAAAGAAGAAGAACTAGGAGAACAATTATGTGCCTGGTATCTAAAGGAGGTAAAAAAATGAAAATAACAAAAGTAGAAGCACTTCAAAAGATAGCAAATAGAATAAGAATGGACATTATAACAGAAATATACTATGGAAAATCTGGACATCCAGGAGGTTCATTATCTATAGCAGATATTTTAGCAGTATTATATTTTAATGAAATGAATATAAATCCTAAAATGCCAGAAGATAGCTCAAGAGATAGACTAGTATTATCTAAAGGTCATGCATCAGCTGCTTTATATGCAGTTTTGGCAGAAAAAGGATATATTTCTAAAGACGAATTGTTAACTTTTAGAAACATAAATAGTAATTTACAAGGGCATCCAGACATGAATAAAGTAAAAGGTGTAGATATGACAACAGGTTCATTAGGACAAGGATTATCTGTAGCAAATGGAATGGCATTAGCATCTAAAATGGATTCAATGGGATATAGAGTATATTGCATTATAGGTGATGGAGAACTAGATGAAGGACAAATTTGGGAAGCAGCAATGACATCTTCAAAATATAATCTAGATAATTTATGTGCTATAGTAGACTGCAATGGACTTCAACTTACAGGAAATACAGAAGAAATAAGAGGAATAAATAGTGAAGATATAGAGCAGAAATTTAGAAGTTTTGGATTTAATACAATCACTATAAATGGAAATGATATATTCTCAATAATAAATGCATTTGGAGTTGCTCATATGGCTAAAGGAAAACCATCAGTTATAATTGCTAAAACTGTAAAAGGTAAAGGAATATCATTTATGGAAGGAAATGCAGCATGGCATGGAAAAGCTTTAAATGATGAAGAATACAAATTAGCACTAGAAGAATTAATCGAAAGAGAAAAACAAATAGATAAAGAAATGGAAGGTGATAACTAATGAATATGATAGCAACAAGAGAAAGTTTTGGGAAAGCATTAGAAGAGCTTGGTGAAGAAAATGAGAAAGTAGTAGTATTAGATGCAGACCTATATAATTCAACAAAAACAGAAGAATTTAAAAATAGATTTCCAGAAAGATTCTTTAATTTAGGAATAGCGGAAGCGGATATGATAGGAACAGCAGCAGGGCTTGCAACATGCGGAAAAATACCATATGCTTCAACATTTGCAGCATTTGCTAGTGGAAGAGTTTATGACCAAATAAGAGCAAGCATTGCATATCCAAAATTGAATGTAAAAATATGTGCTACACATGCAGGAATTACAGTTGGAGAAGATGGCGCAACACATCAAATGATTGAAGATATAAATCTAATGAGAGGTATGCCTAATATGTTAGTTATGTCTACATCAGATGACATTCAAACAAAATGGGCAGTTAAAGAAATAGCAAAATATAATGGGCCAGTTTATTTAAGACTTTCAAGATATAAAACACCTGTAGTGTATGATGAAAAAACAAAATTTGAAATAGGAAAAGGAATACAAATAGGAGACGGAACAGATGCAAGTATAATTGCCACAGGAGTAACTGTTGTAGAAAGTATAAAGGCAATGGAAGAACTAAAAGAAAAAGGAATCAATGTAAGAGTAATAGATATTCATACAATAAAGCCAATAGATAAAGATTTAATTATAAAATGTGCAAAAGAAACAGATAGACTAATAACAGTAGAAGACCATAATATAATAGGAGGTTTAGGAAGTGCAGTATGTGAAGTTCTAGCTGAGAATTATCCTAAAAAAGTTACAAGAATGGGAATAGAAGACACATTCGGAAGATCAGGAAGAGCTGAAGACTTAATGAGATACTATGGAATTGATAAAAATGCTATAATAGAAGAAATAGAGGGGCTGTAAGAGCAACCCCTCTATTTTCATTAAACTTTTTTGATTTCCACTCTGCCGAAGAAGTCGGCAATGGCCAGAACTAAGCCGATAATCAGTGCCACCAAAAGGTGGGTGAGGCCTATCTCCACAACCAAGTTGATTGTGAAAAATGTGATCGACGAGAGTAAGAAACTTAACAAGCCTCTCATTATCCCTTGTGATGTCAGACAGATTAGTAAACTTGCCGCGAAGAAAAGTATTTCTATCCACACCAGCCACCGTGGAATGAAGAAGTCTGGAAATACCAGACCTGCCACTACATGGTAGCCGGCATGCAGGAAAGTCATCACCTTTAGAGGTAGATAGCCGTCCCGACACCATAGGTTAGTTTTACGGCTTACAATCATTGTCACCGCGAAGATGACGAAGATGATAAGCTTGGCGTCTTTGGAAAACGTATCGAATAGGATTTGCCATGAGTGAAAGATAACCATGTTGTTTTTACCCCTTTCAATTTTAAAAAAAGTTTATAACTTCAACCAAATGGTTATCTTATATTATACCATAAAATGGGGATTTCGTCAATTTGAGTAGTTCTTTCAACTAATTTTTAAAAAAGAATTTCAAAAAACGAAAAAATCTAAAAAAAGTATTGCTAAAAGGAATTTTTTAGTATATGATATAACAAAGTGTAAATAATAACACATAAGAATATTTGAAAGGAGAATAAAAATGGACGAAAACAACAATGAAGAATTAGATAATATTGTTACATTAAAAGATGAAGACGGAAATGATGTTAAATTTGAATTTTTAGATTTAATTGAATATGAAGGAGAAGAATATGTTATTTTACTTCCAACAGAAGAAGTAGAAGATTCTGAACCAGATGAAGTTGTTATATTACAAATAGAAAAAGCAGCTGAAAATGCAAATGATGAAGAATCATATATAAGCGTTGAAGATGAAAATGTATTAAATGCAGTATTTGAGATATTCAAAGATAAATTTAAAGATGAATTCAATTTCGTAGATTAATAGCAAAAACCTTTTGGTCTTAAAACTGCCAAAAGGTTTATATATTTTGGGAGGATATTATGAGAACTTTTGCAAATTGGATGATAGCAATGTTTATGATAATGTATTGGGGATTTAGAGTGGTAGTTGCATATCAAGCAGCAAACTATGCAGATTTCTTTGTTAAGCCAATTAACCTAACAGTAGAAATAATTCTATTATTTGTAACTGTTGTATGTATAGTATTAGTATTTAAAAGAAAGTTAATAGGTGGAATAATATACTTTTTATCATATTTAGCTTATTTTGGAACTGATTTAATTCAAACAGTTATTCCAGTATTTAGTGGAGAAGCAGTAGAATTAGAAGCAATGTCTGCATTCACATCATTTTTAGGAATAGTTCTTGCATTTGCTGTTTTATTAGATTTAGCTGTTGATAAAGGAAGAAAACCTAAAGATAAAAAAACAGATTGGTTTTATACAAACAAAGATTATGATAGAGATTATGATGATAGAGCAGATAGAAATAATTATAGAACTTTATAATACAGAAAGAGTGGATTATAAAATCTGCTCTTTTTTCTATAAAATTTGCTATATATAGGCTTTTTATGGTAAAATGTCAATAGAAAGGTGAAATTAATGGAAAAGTGGTTAAAATTAGCAATAGAAATACAAAGCTTAGCGCAAAATGGATTAGAATATTCAAACAATGTGTATGACATAGAAAGATATAAAAGATTACGAGAAATAGCAGCTGAAATGTTAGAAATGAAAACAGGTATTTCAGTAGAAAAAGTAAAAGATTTATTTTGTAATGAAACTGGGTATCAAACACCCAAATTAGATACAAGGGCAGCAATATTTAAAGATAATAAGATATTGTTAGTTCACGAAAATAACGGAACTTGGTCTTTACCAGGAGGTTGGGTTGATGTACTAGAAACAGTTAAATCTAATACTATTAAAGAAGTAAAGGAAGAAACAGGTTTAGACGTCATAACAAAAAAGATAATAGCTATACAAGATAGAAATAAGCATAATAAACCTATATATGCTTATGGTGTATGCAAAATCTTTGTCCTATGTGATGTTATTGGAGGAAAATTCGAAAAAAACATAGAAACAACAGAAACAGAGTATTTTTCAATAGATAATTTACCATTATTAGCAGAAGAAAAAAATAATAAAGAGCAAATTGAAATGTGTTTTAGAGCTGCTAAAGACGAAAATTGGAAAGTAGAATTTGAATAAAATGAAAATAGGAGAGAAAAATGGTTAATACTGAATTAACAAGAAAGGCAATGAAAATCGCATATAATGCACATATAAATCAAGTGGATAAATCTGGTGTTCCATATATTTATCATCCAATCCATTTGGCAGAGCAAATGGATACAGAAACAGAATGCATTGTGGCTCTATTGCATGATGTTGTTGAAGATACAGATGTAACTTTTGAGCAATTGGGACAAGATTTTCCGGAAGAAGTAATTGAAGTATTAAAATTATTAACGCACGATAAAAATACTGATTATATGAAATATGTTAAAAAGTTGAAAGCAAATCCTATCGCCAAGAAGGTCAAAATAGCAGATATTAAGCATAATTCTGATGAAACAAGATTGGAAAAAATTACAGTAAAAGACATTGCTAGAAGAAATAAATATAAAAAAGCTTTAGAGATATTGGAAGGTGAAAATAATGAGTG
>CALXVF010000074.1 GCA_944391895.1 uncultured Clostridia bacterium | reverse complement strand
GAAGTTGAAGAAAGGAAATCTTATCTATGTAGTGGACTATCGGGAGATATATGAAAGCGAAGAGGCTTATGTAACACGTGCTTATATTTTTGAAGTGGATGAAGAAAGCGAAACATTAGGTGTGGTTTTGTATGGAAAAACATATCAAATCTACAGCTTCGAAGACTACGGGCGCTTATTTTTTGACACTCCAGAAGAAGCTGCCAAGGCTGCTAATAGCATACCTAAGCCAGGAGCAATTGTTGTTCAAATTACCAAGAAAAAAGTTTATAAAAAGGTGGTTATTGCAATATACGGACGGTATACAGATGGTGTTTATGACTTGGTGATATGCTTGAATAGAGGAAAAGCTGTGTCCACAAAAGAATTAGGAAAAACCTTGTTTCTTAACGAGTTAGATGCGAAAAATAAGAAGTAGAAAAGGCGTTCTCTGCTTTTGCAGGGGACGCCTCTTTGCCGAAAATAAAAAGCAGACTGAGCTTTTGACCCAGTCTGTTGTTTTTTACCTCCTTAATTGTGCCCAAAGCTGAGCAAAATCCTCATTGTCTTTAATTTTTCCCCGTTGGGAAAGAGGAACATCATAATCCCCTTTTTGATAACCAAGATCTTGTAAGGATTGGATAACCTCTCTGTTTTTGGTGAGGTAGGTTTTGCCGTCAACATAGACGAAAATGCAAATTCCAGCTTCAACAGAATATGTACCGATTTTCTTAATTGATGCATCGTCAACAGCAGGAGAAATCAATGGCAAATATCTTTTAACTTCTCCTCGTGCATAAAGCACATCGAATCCTGCTTCAGGAATTTCTATACATCTCCAAATCAATTTCTCAGGTAGCTGGCTTATGCCTCTTTTCTGAGCATAAAGCTGACAAACCTGTTTGAAATGATCCCGCAGAACTTTTTTATCCAACATGGATTATCCCTCCAGTAAATTAATCGAGTAATAAAACGTAATATTACAATTATAACATGTTTTATAAAAAAAGTAAAATGATTTTTAACAAATACTTGTAAAACAAAATGAGTTAATATAAAATGAGATATAAGGAGTAAACTATGGATAAAAAAGATTTAGAAGAGTTAGAAAATTGGAAAAAACAGAAGATGAACTATGTCGAAACATATGGAGTAGATATTTTTAATGAAAAAAAGAAAAAGAAGAGTACAAAGGTATTAGAAAAGCTTTTTAACTTTTTATATAAAATTGCAAAAGCAATATTAATAATATTGATTTTTGTAATTATTATAGTAACCATAACAGGACTTGTCCTATATTATCAATACATAGACTCCAAACTACATGTTGACCCTGTAGAAACTGTATCGAATATGTACAATAAGCATGTAGAAATTATTGAGAAGAACGTAGATGAAGATAGAAATGGGGATTACATATTAACTACTAAAGAGAATCCGGATATTAGATTTAATGCCCATGTTGAATGGAGGAGTTTAGCAGAAGACTATGCAGACAGATGCCACAAATATTATTATGAAAAATGGGAAAATGAAAATAAGGGAATGTTAAAAACTATTGAAGAAATTGGTGAAAACAATATTTTAAAATATGAACAGTACATAGAAATAGAAAATCATGAGCAACTAGAAAATGCAGTAAATTTAATATATGATTTAAGAGTATTTGCAGGAGAAAACTTTTCACCTGACTGGAACATATATATAATTGCAGAGAATCAAAGAATGTATCTATTTAATTCAGCTAATTATAGCAGAGAAGAAACACTAAAAAGAATGCAAGAAATGTATAATAGAGTACTAAATGGGGAAATAGTAGAACCGGAACCAAATCTTGTACTAGATTTTTTAAAAGGAATGTAAAAAATGAAGAAAAGTATAATAGCAATAATTGTAATTTTAATAATAGCTATTTTGGCAGTACTAATATTAAATTATTTGAATTTAATACCAAAGGAAGCGTATACAGCAGAAGATTTTGGAATAACTACATTAAAAAGCAGTGTTGATTATGATAATGATGGCATAGACGATTATACAGATATAATGTTGGGAGCAAGAGCTGATGCAGAAAATATGCCAACATATAAAAGTGCATATTATGAGGGAGGATATCCTCCAGACACAGAAGGAGTGTGTACAGACTTAGTATGGAGAGCTTTTAAAAATGCAGGATATTCATTAAAAGAACTAGTGGATATAGATATTCAAGAAAATCAGCATAGATATAAAAAAATAAAAGTACCGGACCCTAACATAGATTTTAGACGAGTATATAACTTAAAAGCTTTTTTTGAAAATAATTCTGAGAATTTGACAAAAGACATCAAAGAGATAGAAGAATGGCAACCTGGAGACATTGTAATTTTTAATGAATCGCACATTGGTATTATTTCAGATAAAAGAAATAAAAATGGTACTCCATATTTAATTCATAACTCAGCTCAGCCGGTAAGAGAAGAAGATGTACTGGAAAGATATGAGAGCGAGATAACAGGACATTATAGATGGAATCAGAAATAAAAAGAAAAAACTGTAAATCTCTTGACAAAGACAATATAAATCTGTATAATATATAAGTGACTTAAGTAAAAAGAGATTATATATATATTTAAGAGCATAAGGAGGGATAAAAATGGCACAACCAAAAAGAAGATGGTCTAAAGCAAGAACACATACAAAAAGATCTACATGGAAATTAGAAAACAAAAATTTAGTAGAATGCCCACATTGCCATAGCTTAACAATGCAACATAGAGTATGTCCAAGTTGTGGATATTATGATGGAGTTGAAGTTATATCTCAAAAAGCTAACTAATTTAAGATTGAAAGAAAGAGGTGAACTAAATGAAAGAAGGAATACACCCAGAATACCAAGAAGCTACAGTAACATGTGCTTGTGGAAATGTTATGAAAACTAATTCAACAAAAAAAGAATTAAAAGTTGACGTTTGTTCAAAATGTCATCCATTTTGGACAGGTAATTTAAGAAAAGAAACAACTGGTGGAAAAGCTGATAGATTTAAGAAAAAATACGGATTGGCTTAAAAATATATAAAAGGCTCTGTAACAAAAAGTTGCAGAGTTTTTGTTTTTTTAAAAACAATGAAAAAACACTTAATTTTTTTAGATTTTTATGGTAAAATATAACCACAAAAGGAGCTATAAAATGAAACAAATACAAATGCAAGACACATATATCAAAAAAATAAAAGAGATAAATAAAAACCAAAAATATGCAATACTTACAATGGGTTGTCAGTTAAATGAAAATGACTCAGAAAGAATATCTGGAATGCTAGAAAAGTCTGGATATACCAAAACTAATGATTTATCAAAAGCAAATGTAATAGTTTTTAATACATGCTGTGTTAGGGAAAATGCTGAAGATAGATTGTTCGGAAAATTAGGAGAAGTCAAGAAATATAAAGAAGAAAACGGATGCATAATTGCAATTGGTGGTTGTATGATGCAAGAGAAGCACATGATACAAAAAATACAAGAAAGCTATCCATTTGTAGATGTAATATTTGGACCACATACACTTCAAAAACTTCCAGAAGATTTATACAATTCAATAATAGAAAATAAGAAAATTGAAGATATATTAGATATAGATGGAGAAGTAGTAGAAGGAATACCAACAGCAAGAGAAGATAAAATAAAAGCATCAGTAACAATAATGAATGGATGTAACAATTTCTGTACATATTGTATTGTGCCTTATGTTAGAGGAAGAGAAAGAAGTAGACATCCACAAGACATATATAATGAAGTAGTAAACTTAGCAAAACAAGGATATAAAGAAATCACACTACTTGGTCAAAATGTAAATTCATATTTGGTAAGTGAAAAAGCAAAAGGAGAAAATGTAGATTTTATTGTAAAAAAAGAAAGTGGTGATGAATACAAAGTAAATTCATTTGCTACACTATTAAGACTAATAAATGAGGTAGATGGAATTGAAAGAATAAGATTTATTTCTCCACACCCAAAAGACTTTACTGATGATGTAATAGATGCAATAAAGGATTCAAAAAAAGTTTGTAAACTAATACATCTTCCACTTCAGTCAGGAAGTACAGAAGTGTTAAAAACAATGAATCGCAAATATACAAAAGAACATTATCTAGATTTAGTAGAGAAAATAAAAAATAAAATTCCAAATGTCCAATTTTCGACAGACATTATAGTTGGATTTCCAGGAGAAACAGAAAAAGACTTTGAAGATACTTTAGACGTCGTTTCAAAAGTGAAATTTGAACAAATATACATGTTTATATACTCAAGAAGAGTTGGAACAGTAGCAGATAAAATGGAAAATCAAATTGATGAAAGAATAAAACATCAAAGATTTGACAAATTAAAAAAACTAGCAGAAAATATAATAGCAGAAAAAAATATTAATTATGTTGGAAAAACAGAATTGGTATTAGTAGAAGGAAAAAGCAAAACAAATGAAAAAATATATACTGGAAGAACTGAAACCAATAAAGTAGTTAATTTCGAAGGAAATGAAAATATGATAGGAAAAATATTACCTATGAAAATAGTTTCAGAGCACATGTGGTATTTAAAAGGGAAATATGATAACATATAATTATCCGGAGGAAAAAGACGTGTCAGAAATAATTGAAAAAGAAGAAAACCAAGAAAATTTAAAAAAATATTCACCAATGATGCAACATTATATTGAAACAAAAGAAAAATACAAAGATTGTATACTATTTTATAGATTAGGAGATTTTTATGAAATGTTCTTTGATGATGCAATAAATGTATCAAGAGAACTAGAATTAACTTTAACAGGAAAAGATTGTGGACAAGATGAAAGAGCTCCAATGTGTGGAATTCCATACCATGCAGCAGAAAATTATATTGCAAAATTAATTGAGAAGGGATATAAAGTAGCCATTTGTGAGCAACTAGAAGACCCAAAACTTGCAAAAGGAATAGTAAAAAGAGATGTTATAAAAGTAGTTACACCAGGAACTGTAGTGGAAAGTAGTTTATTAGAGGAAAAAAAGAATAACTACATAATGTCAATTTATAAAGAAGGAATATATTTTGGGCTTGCTGTTTGTGACATTTCAACAGGAGATTTCTATTCTACAGAAATAAAAGAAGAAAACAATTTTGCTAAACTAATAGATGAAATTTCAAGATATAATCCATCTGAAATAATAGTCAACAAAATGATGAAAGAATCAACAGATGAAATTTCATATATAAAGCAAAGATTTAATTGCTTTATATCAGAAGTAGATGAATTTAATGGTGATTATCAAAATATAGATAAAGATTTCGAAATTTTAGATGATAGTGGAAATAAAATACCAACAATAAAAACGAAGCTATTTGCTGTTTCTGCTATTAATGGACTTATGGCATATATAGAAGATACACAAAAAGCTAAAATGGAAAACCTTAATCAAATAACTGTATATAATACAACAAAATATATGTCACTTGACATAAATACAAGAAGAAATCTAGAATTGACAGAAAAATTAAGAGATAAATCTAAAAAGGGAACTCTTTTGTGGGTACTAGATAAAACAGATACATCAATGGGAGGAAGACTTTTAAGAAGATGGATTAGTGACCCATTAATAGATGTTGCAGATATAAATAGAAGATTAAATGCAGTAAAAGAATTAAAAGAAAATCTAATGCTTAGAGATGATATAGTAGAATCTCTTAAAAAAGTTTATGATATAGAAAGACTAGCTGGAAAAATATCTTATGGAACAGCGAATGCAAGGGACTTAATATCTCTAAAAAATTCTGCTAGTCAATTACCAGATTTGAAAAGAGCACTTTCTAATGCAAAATCTGAAATGCTTAAAAACTTATATAATGGACTAGATACTCTTGATGATATCTTTGAATTAATAGATAAAGCAATAGTAGATGACCCTCCAATGAGTGTAAAAGAAGGAGGAATTATCAAACAAGGATATGATGAAACAATTGATGAATTAATAGATGCAACAACAAATGGCAAAAAGTGGCTATTAGATATAGAAAATAGAGAAAAACAAGAAACAGGTATAAAAAACTTAAAAATAGGATATAATAAAGTATTCGGATATTATATAGAAATAAGTAAATCATTTGTGAAACTTGCACCAGAAAGATATATAAGGAAACAAACACTAACAACAGGAGAAAGATATATAACAGAAGAATTAAAAAACTTGGAA
>CALXVF010000073.1 GCA_944391895.1 uncultured Clostridia bacterium | reverse complement strand
ATGAGTAGTAAAATACCAAAATATGAGCATTATTTAATTAATATAAGGAAAAATAAATATGAATAGAGTGTATATAACATTAAAGATACTAGAAATAAAATATAACTTTTTACCGAAAGATAAGAAAAATGCAGTGTGTAAAATAAGAGGAGTATTAAATAATAATTCAAAAATAGAATTATTAGCATATGATAAAGTTGCAGATAAATGTTATAGAAAATTAAAGAAAGATAAAATAATATTTATAGAAGGCTTTTTAAACACAGAAATGAAAATTATATTATTAAGTTTTGAAAATATGAGCTATTAAAAGACAATATACAAAAATAGTATTTTACGAAAAACGTTGACAAAACAAAGTATTACTCCATATAATATATACAAAAAAACAAGGAGAAATTATGAGAATACGATTTAAACCATGGGCAAGAGAAGAACTAGAAACAAGTCCAATATATATAGATAATCCACAAGAGTATAAAAATAAGTGGAAAAATGTGTTTGAAAAACAGGCACCAATACATGTAGAACTAGGATGTGGTAAAGGAAGCTTCATATCAAAACTTTCAAAAACTAATAAAGATAAAAATGTAAATTATATTGCTATAGACTTGGTAGATGCTATGTTAGGATTAGCAAAAAGAAATCTTGAATTAGAATATGGAATTAGAACTACTTTAGAAAAAGAAGATATTGAAAATGAAATAGAAAAGCAAAAAGCCATTAAAAATGTAAAACTAACACGTTATGATATTTCTTTAATAAACGATATCTTTGGAAAAGAAGATAACATACAAAGAATATACATAAACTTTTGTAATCCATGGCCAAGAGGAAAACATCATAAAAAAAGATTAACACATGAAAGACAATTAGAACAATATAAAAACTTTTTACAAAAAGGTGGAGAAATATTTTTCAAAACTGATGATGATAATTTATTTTCAGATTCTTTAGGGTACTTTGAAAGAAGCGGATATAAAATATTAAAGAAAACTTATGATTTAAGTAATGAAAAAGACTTTTGGAATGGTGAAGAAAATATAGAAACAGAACATGAAAAAATGTTTAAAGAAGAAGGTATAAAAATAAAGGCACTAATTGCCTTTATTTAAAACCTATAAATTATACATATTATCCTTTTTTATCCATACAGAAACACTACCACCATTAACATAGAAGATACCATTACCTTCGTTATCAACATATACTGTTTCCTTTATATTTCCTGTGCAATCATATAAAATTGAATTAGCTAAATTTTTGCCAACATTCATAGCTTTGCAACCACCATTTCCGTCACTTAAAATAACTGCCATACCAGAATCTTGATGGTAATAATCTCCTTCACGTACCCATCCAATAATGTTTTCATTATCTAAATAATCTCTTTGAGTACCATAAGCTAAATACTTTCTAGCTAAAAGTAAAACATCCAAAAATTCCTTCATAGGAGGGAAGTTCTTTTCTGGAATACCATAATAATCCCCATAAAAAATGCATGGAGTACCATTTTCTCGTAATAAAATCATGGCGTATGCTAAAGGCTTAAACCAATCTTTTACCCAAGACTCTAAGCTCTGACCTGGTTCAGTATCATGATTATCAACAAAAGTAACAGCTTTAGACGGTCTTCTATCAACTAAAGTGTCCTCAAATATTTGCCTCATATCATAATGCCCAAAGCTTTCTGAAGCTATTTTGAAATGGTCATGCAAAGGCACATCAAATAAAGAATCTATCTCATCATTAGCAGATAAATAATCAATTAAAGCATTAACATTACAACTAAAATATTCACCGACAGTAAATAAATCTTTTTTAGTTTCTTCTTTTAAATCATGTAACCATCTTTTATAAAAAGATGAACGAATATGCTTAATGGCATCTAACCTAAAACCGTCAACATTAGTTTGTCCTAAAAACCACTTCCCCCATAAACTTAAATCATTTACAACATCTAAGTTATTAAAATCAACATCACAGCCCATTAAATAATCGTAATTGCCAAGTTCTTTGTCAACATCATTACTCCAATGCTTACCATAAAATCTAAAAATTCCATTTTCCTTTTGCTTATCATCATAATCTATACCGTTAAAATGAGACCAATCCAATTTAAAATCTGAATAAGCATTATTTCTGCCTTCAAAATTAAATTTGGTCCAAGCTTCAATAGTCCTATATGTGCCAATAACTTCATTTCTATTACTAGGATTAACTTTATATGCAATAATTTCTTGTTTTTCATCAGCACCAAATCTATGATTAAGAACAATATCTGCTAATACTTTTATTCCAGACTTTTGTAAAGATTTTATTGCATTAATATATTCATCTTTTGTGCCATATTTAGTTCTAACAGTTCCTTTTTGATTAAATTCACCTAAATCATATAAATCATAAACACCATATCCAGTATCATTTATTCCACCAGAAGACTTACAAGCTGGAGGAAGCCATATAGAATTTATGCCCAATTTCTTAAGTGTAGGCCCCATGCTAGATAAATTTTTCCAAAGCATGCAATTATTAGGTAAATACCATTCAAAATATTGCATCATTGTATCATTTGTTTCTTTCATTTTATCACCTGAAAATATTATAACATTAATTTTATAAAAATAGATGAAAAATTTAAAAAAATATTATATAATACAAATTAATCAATACTATTCACAAATTATTGTTAATTATTTTTTGTTGTATATTTAAATTCTTGTTCCTTGCGGTCGCTGCTCAAATTCTACGAATTTGCCAGCTCCAAACGCACTTCGCTAAAGTCCCTTTAGCTCGTTTGAACGCTCACGCGGAACTGCGAAATTTTAAATATAAAACAAAAATATTACAATATTTGCGAACAATTGGAGGAATATTAATGAATAAAATAGATGAATTGGTAACCTGGATACAAAGTATAGAGATTACACAAATCCTTGATATAATTATAGCAATAGTTGTAGCAATTTTTTCTGTAATCATAAGTCCACTTTTAAGTTTACTAATAGCCAAAATATTTAATTGGAAGAAAAAGAAAGTAGAGTTAAAGGACAGTGTAATATATACAACATTTAAAAGTTTCTTTTATGTTAGTGGAATCTATTTAGCGACTCAAATTTTAAATTTTAATACAGAAATACAAGATTTTATAAACAAAGTATATAGAGTTGTAATTTTGTGGATTATAGCAAAAGCAATAGTAGATTTATTTAGTAAAGGAAAAATCTTTAAATCAAAACTTAGAGATAAAGCAAATGATCCAGTTGTAAATATAGTAAATAAAATTATAAAAATAATAATATATATTTTTGTAGGATATTTATCACTTAAAGAATTTGGATATGACTTAGGAGTAGTACTTACAGGTTTAGGATTAAGTACAGCTATTATAGCATTAGCAGCACAAGATGCAGTAAGAGACCTGTTTTCAGGACTTGCAATATTCTGGGATAAACCATTTGCTATTGGAGACTGGGTTGAGATAGGAACAGGAACCACAACAATATCTGGTTCTGTCCAAGAAATATCATTTAGAAGTACAAAAATAAAAGCAGTTGATGATACAATAATTACAATACAAAATTCAAGCATAAGTACACAAAATATAATAAATTGGAGTGTCATTCAAAAAAGAATATATAAAACAAATTTAAAACTACCACTAGAAACAGAAGAAGTAACTGTTGAAAAAGTAATGAATAGAATTAAATTCATATTAAGATATAACAAAGACGTTATAAATGAATCAGTTAGTGTATATTTTAATACAATACAAACAGACGGAATTAATATTAACATTTATCTAGAAACTCATATAGTGGATTATGCAGAATACCAAAAATTCTGTAATAAACTTAACCTAACTATATTAAATATACTAGAAACACAAGGAGTGAAATTAGCTTATCCAGGACAAAATGTGTATATTAAAGGAATAGAAGAAACGCCAGAAAGAAAAGAAAAAATTAGAGAAATATCAGCTAAAAAACATTCAAAAGTAACAAAAGCCAATAAATAATTCACAAAATAGACATAATATAGTGATAAAATATATAAGAAGTTTTAAGAAAGGTAAGTTGATATATGGAAGATATTACAGTTTTAATGGTAGATGATGAATATAGAATGAGAAAATTGGTAAAAGACTTCTTAGTGAAAGAAAATTTTGAGGTATTAGAGGCAGAAGATGGAGAAGTAGCATTAAAAATATTTGAAGAAAATAAGGAGAAAATAAATCTAATATTATTAGATGTTATGATGCCTAAATTAGATGGTTGGTCTGTTTTAAGACAAATAAGACAAGAATCAAAAGTTCCAGTTATAATGCTTACAGCAAGAGGAGAAGAACAAGACGAATTATTTGGATTTGAATTAGGTGTTGATGAATACATATCAAAACCATTTAGTCCAAAAGTTTTAATTGCTAGAGTAAAAGCTATTTTAAATAGAACAACTGAAAAGCAAAAAGAAAAGAAAGACTATGATGGAATAGAAATAGATGTTGATGGAAGAACTATATCAGTGGATGGAAAGAGCATTGAATTAAGCTTAAGAGAATATGAGTTATTAAAATACTTATTAGATAATGAAAATGTTGCATTATCAAGAGATAAAATTCTAAATAATGTTTGGAATTATGATTATTATGGAGATTCAAGAACAATAGATAGTCATATAAAAAAAATAAGACATAAATTAGGAAAAAAAGGAAAATATATAAAAACCATAAGAGGTGTAGGATATAAATTTGAGGTAAAATAATGAAGATATTAGAAAGCTTTAAATCGGTAAGATTTAGATTATTTGCAACACTTTGTGTATCAGTTTTCTTAATAATTGTATGCCTGATAATTGTAAATAATGTAGTATTAGAAAGTTTTTATCTATATACAAAAACTTCAAATGCAGCAGAACTTTGTGACGATATTAATGACTATTATAATGGAATTATACAGTATGATATCAATCAAAGGCTAGAAGAACAAGAAAGAAAAAACAATATAGATATAATCATATTAGATGAAACATATGAAGTTGTATATTGTACTAATCTAGAAATGATAAATAGCATAAATGCTTTGAATTATAATTTAAGGTCTAGAGTTATATATACCAAAGAAAATATAACTCTTCAATCTGTTGAAGAAAATAGAAGTAATAAATACTTACTTTTATCAGCAAATTTAGATAATGGATATACTACATACATAAAAATACAAGTACAGCCAATAAAAGAAACTGTAAAAATATCTAATAATTTATTAATTATAATAGGAATTTTGATGATAGTTATTGCAGCGGTTATCGCATCAGTAATTGCTAATAAATTTACAAAGCCTATTTTGCAATTAAATAAAATAACTAAAAAAATGGCAAATCTAGACTTTAGTAGCAGATATAGAATTTCCGATACAGAAGATGAAATAAATATGCTAGGAAGAAATATCAATGAAATGTCAGATAAGCTAGAAGTTACAATAAAACAATTAAGACAAAATAACACTGAACTAGAACAGGATATAGAAGAAAAGTCAAAGATAGATGAGATGAGAAGACAGTTTATATCAGATGTATCACATGAATTAAAAACACCAATTGCCTTAATTCAAGGATATGCTGAAGGTCTAATAGAAAATGTTAATTCAGATGAAGAATCAAGAAAATTCTATGCAGAAGTAATATTGGATGAATCTAATAAGATGGATGAAATGGTAAAAAGACTGCTAGAACTTATGAAACTTGAATATCAAGAAAGAAAATTCAATGATACAAATTTTGATTTAACAGAACTTATAAAAGAAGAACTAAGAAGACAAACTGTTGTTATTAAAGAAAGAAATATCAATGTGGAATTTGATGATAGCAAAAAAGTAATGATTTGTGCAGACCAAGAATACATTGAACAAGTAGTAAATAATTATTTAACAAACGCTATAAAACATGCAGATGAAAAAAATGGCAATAAGAAAATAATTATTAGAACAGAAGAAACAGATGAAAATAAAATAAGACTTTTTGTATATAACACTGGTGAAAAAATTCCGGAAGAATATATAAAGAAAATTTGGGGAAGATTCTACAAAGTGGATTCTTCAAGAAATAGAAATCAAGGTGGAACAGGTATAGGTTTAGCTTTAGTTAAAGCCATTATGAATAATTACAATAATAAGTACGGAGTAAGAAATTTTGAAGATGGCGTTGAATTTTATTGTGACCTAAATAAACCAAAA
>CALXVF010000072.1 GCA_944391895.1 uncultured Clostridia bacterium | reverse complement strand
GAACATGCAGTAGGCCATTTGTTATATTCAAGATTTTGGAATAATTACTTATATAATAAAGGAATAGTTCCTGTAAAAGAACCATTTAAAAAACTACGTCATCAAGGAATGATACTAGGTACAAATGGTGAAAAAATGAGTAAATCAAAAGAAAATGTAATAAATCCAGATGATATGGTAAAATCTTATGGAGCAGACAGTTTAAGAGTTTATGAAATGTTTATGGGACCAATTGATGCAACAAAACCATGGGATCCAAACGGAATAGAAGGCTCTAAAAAATTCTTAGATAGAATATGGAGATTATATGTAGAATCAGGAAAAATAGAAGAAGAAGAGAATAAAAATCTTGAAAAGGCATATAACTATACAGTAATGAAAGTTACTAATGATTATGAGAATATGGACTTTAATACAGCAATATCTCAAATGATGATATTTGTAAATAATGCAATGAAAGAAGATGTTCTACCTTTAGAATATGCAGAAGGATTCTTAAAATTGTTAAATCCAGTTGCTCCACACATTACGGAAGAATTGTGGAATAAGCTTGGCCATACAGAAAGTATTGCATACCAAAAATGGCCTGACTATGATGAAGAAAAAGTTAAGGATGATACTTTTGAATTACCAGTACAATTTAATGGAAAATTAAAAACAACAATAAAAGTCAAGAAAGACTTAAGCAAAGACGAAATCGAAAGAATTGTACACGAAGACCAAAAAATAAAAACACTATTAGTAGATAAAACTATAATCAAAGAAATATATGTACCAAACAAAATTTACAACATAGTTGTAAAATAGAAGGAGAAAAATGAAAGAAGGAAAAAAAGTTACAGAAAAGAATAAAAAAGTTCTAAAAATTGCCTTTAATATATTGGCAGTATTTTGCATCGCGGTATTTTGCTTTGCTTTAACACCAAAAACATTCCAAAATGATACTTTTTATACAATAAAAATAGGACAAAGTATAAGAGAAAATGGAATTGATGGAATAGACCATTATTCATTCCATGGACTAGAATATACTTATCCACACTGGCTTTATGATTTGATAATATCTCTTATATATGACTATATGGGAGGATTTACAGGATTATATATTTCAACGGCAGTGCTTTCTATAATATTAGGAATTGTCCTATATTTCATAGTAAGAAAAATATCCAAAAACTCATTAACTGCCTTTGCAATTACATTGGGACAAATGTTTTTGATGAAAGATTACATTGCAGCAAGAGCACAGTTAGTAACATTTATATTATTTGTACTTACAATATTGTTTATTGAAAAGTTTTTGGAAACTGGCAAGAAACGATATGGAGTGGGATTAATAATAATACCAATATTAATAGCAAATCTTCATTCAGCAGTGTTCCCATTTTATTTTGTATTATATCTACCATATATAGGCGAATATATAGTAAGATTAATCATAGATGCACACTTACCATATAAAGTGTATAAGGCGATTTTAAATTTTAAAATTAAAAGAACAAATGAAAAATTGAAAAAAGTATCAAAAGAAGAAGCTACAAAATATCAGAATAGAATAGTTAATTTAAATAAAACATTAGAAGAAATAGATAAAAAACATGAATTAGATAGTGCAAAACAAATTGAAAAGAAAAAAAGACCATACAAATTAAAAATTGAAAAAATTAATAGAGTTAAGTGGTTAATCCTAATAATGGTAATATGCCTATTTACAGGACTTCTAACTCCAATAGGAGATATGCCATATACTTATACTATAAGAATAATGCAAGGAAATACAACTGGAAGTATAAGTGAGCATTTACCACTAACACTAATAGATAATAAACCAATTTTAATATCATTAACAGTTTTAATAGGACTATTAATATTTGCAGATGTTAAAGTTAGACTAAGAGATGTATTTATGGTTGGTGGTCTAACTATTTTAGCATTAATGAGTAGAAGGCAAGTATCGATGTTAGTGTTATTTGGAGGGATGGTATTTGCAAGAATTATTACTGAATTAGTCACTAAATATGATAAAAAAGGTACAACAGATGTAATGACATTTATGACTACTACTATAGGAGAAATATTGACAATACTATTTGTATTCTCTATAAGCTATTATGTTTATGTACCACATAGTAATTCACCATATATATCAGTATCATCATATCCAGTAGAAGCATCTGCTTGGATAAAAGAAAACTTAGACTATAAGAACATTAGACTATTTAATGACTATAACTATGGAAGTTATTTATTATTTGAAGATATACCAGTATTCATAGATTCAAGATGTGACCTATATACTCCAGAATTTAATGGAGAAAAAGGGGAAGATGGAAAATATGATGGTAGGGATATTTTCTCAGATTATATGAACATATCTAGCATAGCAACAGATTATGAGAAAAAATTTAATGAATATGATATTACTCATGTAATAACAAAATCAAATTCAAAACTAAATATGCTAATAGCTAAAGATGACAATTATACTGAACTATATTCAGACGACTATTTTAAAATATATGAAAGAGAAACTAATAATGAATAGAGAAAAATATGTAATAACAGAAAATGAAAAAGATTTAAGGCTTGATATTTATATAGCAAGCCTTAATTTAGATATTTCAAGAAGTATGGCGCAAAAAAAGATAAAAAACAAAGAAGTTTTAGTAAATGGTAAAGAAGAAAAAGAATCATATAAACTAAAAGTAGGAGATACTGTAGAAATAATTTTAACAGAGCCTAAAGAGACTAAATTAAAACCAGAGGATATACCATTAGACATTGTGTATGAAGATGAAGATATAATAGTTGTAAATAAAGCTAAAGGAATGGTAGTTCACCCAGGAAACGGAAATCCAGAAGGAACATTGGCAAATGCAATATTAAATCACTGTAAGGGAACATTATCTGGCATTGGAGGCGAAGTAAGACCGGGAATAGTACATAGAATAGATAAAGATACATCTGGACTATTAGTAGTTGCCAAAAATGATAAAGCACATATAAACTTAAGTGAACAAATAAAAAATAGGCAAGTTAAAAAAATATATACAGCATTAATAAGGGGAAACTTGCCAGAAGATAGAGCAACAATTAATATTCCAATAGGAAGAAGCATGCAAGATAGAAAAAAGATGGCTGTAAGAAAAGATGGAAAAGAAGCGGTAACTCATATAGAAGTACAGAAAAGATATCAAAATTATACACTTATAAAAGTAAAGATAGATACAGGAAGAACTCATCAAATAAGAGTACATATGGCACAGATAGGATATCCAATTATAGGAGATGAAGTATATTCAAACGGAAAAAATGAATTTGGAGTTAAAGGGCAAATGCTTCATAGTACAATATTAGAGTTTAAGCATCCAACAACAAATAAAGAATTACACTTTGAGGCGGAATTACCGAGATATTTTAAGGATATATTAGCAAAGTTAGATAATATACTTATAAAAAAGTAAAAACTGTATACTTTAAAATTCCCGGAGCAGGGACGCTCCGTACGGCTTACTCATAGTAAAACTATTCGCTCACCTTGAATTTTAAAGCATAAGTTTTTACATGGTTATATAATAATTAACTTAAGGAAAAAAGGAGTAAAGGATGGAAGAAAGATTACAAAAATTCCTTGCTAGATCTGGAATAGCGTCTAGAAGAAAAAGCGAAGAGCTAATAACAAGTGGAAAAATAAAAGTAAATGGACAAGTAGTTACAGAACTAGGAATAAAAATAAATCCAGAAATAGATATTGTAGAATATAACGGAAAACAAATCAAAGAAGAAAACAAGAAAATATATATATTATTAAATAAACCAATAGGGTATGTAACAACAGTAAAAGACCAGTTTAAAAGAGATACAGTAATGGAATTAGTAAAAGGAATAAAAGAGAGAATAGTTCCAGTTGGAAGATTAGATATGTATACATCAGGAGCTTTACTTCTAAGTAATGATGGGGATTTTATAAATAAAGTTACGCACCCAAAACACGAAATAGAGAAAACATATAATGCAACAATTGTAGGAAAAGTGACAAAAGAGGATGTAGAAAAATTAACAAAGGGTGTAGAAATACAAGATGATTTAGAAACATATGTTACTAAACCTGCAAAAGTAAAAATATTAAAAATAGATGAAGAAAAAAATCTATCTAGAATTCAAATAACAATTCACGAAGGAAAAAATAGAGAAGTTAGAAGAATGTGTGAAGCTATAGGAAAAAAGGTAATAGCATTGCACAGAACACAAATTGGAAATATAGATGTAAAAGACTTACAACTTGGAAAGTGGAGATATCTAACTGAAAAAGAAATACAAAATTTAATAAAATAAAGAGGGAACAAATGAAAAAAATAGAAGAAAATGGTTATAAGTTAGTCAGAAAAGCTGAACAAGAAAAGCTATTTGATGGATTAGTAGACAAAATTGAAGTTGGGGAAAAAGTGAATGGAACAGTAAAAAATATAAAACCTTATGGAGCTTTTGTTGAAATAGATGGAGGAGTAGTTGGACTTCTGCATATAGAAGATATTTCAAAAGCTAGAATGAAAACACCGGAAGAAAGATTAAGCCTTGGTCAAAAAATTCCTGTAATAATAAAAAACATAAATAAAGAAGAAAAAAGAATAAACTTAAGTTATAAAGAGCTACTCGGAACTTGGCAAGAAAACATACAGGACTTTAAAGAAGGTGAAACTGTTACAGGAATAGCAAGGGAAGTAGCAAAAGGAAATAAGGGCATATTTATAGAATTAAAGCCTAACTTGGTCGGAATGGCTGAATATAAAAAAGAAATAGAGTATGGACAAAAAGTAGATGTGTATATAAAAAAGATTGTTCCAGAAAAAGAAAAAATAAAGTTAATAATAAAATAGAAAAGCACGGGTAAAGTAATAACCTTTTCCCGTGCTCTTCATGAGTAAGGTTAATGATTAGTTGTCGTCATCGTCATCATCAACTTCTACGTAGCCAGTTCCCCAGCAAAAAGGACATTCCCTTTCTTTAGGGGTTCCTTCGTCAACGACGCCGGATCCTCCACAGCAGTAGCAAGTTTGAGTCGACATATAACATACCACCTTTCAAAAAAGATATTTATATTATATCACATTTATATTCAATTTTCAAATTAGATATAAAGAATCTTGTTTTATATATTCTGATATGATATAATAAAATTGTTTAATCAGTAAAAGTACTGATTAAACTAACAAAATAATTTTTGGAGGATGATAAAATGGTAGAAGATAGTGAAATAAAAACAAAAGTATCACCATTTGCAATGAGAGAAGGAGAAATAAAAGTTTTTGATGGTAAAGACGGTTATGTATCAATGAACCAAATAATTCAAAAAATTAATTTAGGGCATCTTACAGAAATACACTTCAAAATATTAGAGCTAATTAACAAATTTGAATTCTTAACATCAAGACAATTGTTTCAATTATTACAAATAGAAAAAGCAGATATGCCTTCACAGGATAAATTAAATAATAAATTAGAGCAATTGATTAAATGCAAAATATTAACTAGATACTATTTTCTAGCTCAAGAAGGAAGCGGAATATATAGAGTATATTGCATGGAAAAGATGGGTAAATATTTATTAAACTCAAGGGAAATAGAGTGTAAATGGCAACCAACTGATAATGCAAAACCAGTTGAAATGATAAAGAAAAAATTATCAGGAAACCAAATAGTTATAGCATATCTTAGAAAATCAAAGAATGTATCATCATACATATTAAAACCAGTTATTACAGATAAAGTAACAGGAAAATCATTTAAGCCTATGGCAAATGTAAAATTTGAAATTGGTGGAAAATATGTGGATTTTGTATACGAAATAATAAGAAGAAATGAAAACTGGAAACAAGAATTAGCAGACAGAATGAGACAATGGAAAGATTTTTATGATAATTTTGCTCCGGGAGATTCAGGATATGGCTCAATTCCACAATTAATATTTGTATGCGAAGACGATATTCATATGGCCGAAGTATTCAAAGAATTAGTAATCAATCAATTATCAATAAACAAAATAAGATTCTATTTTACAACAGACTTAGAACAAAACAAAGACAAGCTAGATAAAAGTTTATATGAATTTGTAGAAGAAGAGGGAAAATATAAAAAGAAAAATATAGAAGCAAAAATATTAGGATAACTAAAAATTAGTTATCCTTTTTATTTTTATTAAATGTATAAGTTATTGCATCATCATTATCCAATAAGAAATTAGTATTTGATGTATCAATTTTTATT
>CALXVF010000071.1 GCA_944391895.1 uncultured Clostridia bacterium | reverse complement strand
ACTTTTATCTTTATCCATAATTAACCTCCAATAAAAAATCTAAATATATTTTGCGCAAATTTTACAAAAATATTCAACCAATGGGGACGCCCCTTTTTGGTTGAACCTCAACCAATGGGGACACCCTTAATTAACTATTTAACACTAAAAATAATACAAAAATAACGAAAAAACATATAAGAATTTAAAAAATAATAATTTTTTTATAATATTTTGTGCAATTTTTACAAAAAATAATCAAAAATGAGCAAAAAATAATTAAAAATAATAAAAAATTTAAAAAATAAGTCTGTCCCTTTTGGTCGGGCTTCGACCAAAAAGGGGCGTCCCCATTGGTCGAGTTTTAGTTGAAAATTATAAAAAATATGATATAATCATTACAACTTAAGCAAAACATTAAGCAAAAACATTAAACAAAAACTAAGCACAACTCAGACTAGGAGGAATAAAAAATGTCTGAAAAAAAGATATCTGACAGAAAATGGACAAATGAACAATTACAAGCTATTAAGCTAAATGGGGCAAATATATTAGTTTCGGCAGCTGCTGGAAGTGGTAAGACTTCAGTGTTGGTTGAAAGAATTGTTAATAAAATCATAAATGAGAATATAGATATTGATAAAATTCTAGTCGTTACTTTTACTAATGCTGCGGCAAGTGAGATGAGACAAAGGCTAATGGATGAAATATATAAAAAACTTGATGAGAATCCAAATGATGAAAATCTTCAAAGGCAGATTTTATTAATTAATAAGGCTAATATTAGTACCATTCACTCTTTTTGCTTAAATGTTATTAGAAATAATTTTTTTGAAATTGGAATGAGTAGTAATTTTAGAGTTGCAGATGAAACTGAAATTGAAATTATGAAACAAGAGATTATAGAGGATATTTTTGAGGAAGAGTATGAAAATCAGAATAAAGATTTTTTGAAACTACTTGAAATGTATACTACTTATAAAGATGATACATATTTGAAAGATTTGATTTTAAAAATATACGAGTTTATTCAAAGTGATCCATTTCCTACAAAATGGCTTGAAAATGCAGTGGAAGAATATAAATTTGAAAACACAAATATAGATTTTGCAGATACTAAATGGGGAAAAATTATATTAGATAAAGTAAAAGATATTTTGCAAGATTGCATAACTACTTTAGATTCACTTAATAACGAATTAAAATTATATCCTAATTTGGCTGAGTGTGCCAGTATTGTAAGTACTGATTTACTAGAACTTAAAAATATAAATATAGATAATTGGGATAGTGCATATATTGGAATAAATAATAAAGCTTGGAATCCGTGGTCAAGAAAAAGTAAGTTTTCAGAAGAGGAAAAGGAAGTAAAAGATAGAGCGAAAGATATTAGAAATTCTGTGAAAAATAATTTCTCAAAAGCTCAAGGAATGGTAAGATGTTCTTCAAATGATGCAGTCCAAGATATTAAGAAAATGTATGAAACGCTGAAAAACATAGAAAACTTAGTATTAATTTTTAAAAATGAATTTTCAAAGCGTAAAAAAGAAAAAAATATAGTGGATTTTCATGATATAGAACATTTAGCTCTTAAAATATTAATTGACGAAAACGGTAATCCTACTGAAATAGCAAAGAAATATGACTTTGATGAAATTGAAATTGATGAATACCAAGATAGTAATTCTGTGCAAGAATACATATTACAAAGTGTATCAAATGGTCACAATATATTTATGGTTGGAGATGTAAAGCAAAGTATATATAAATTTAGGCAAGCAAATCCGAAACTATTTATGCAAAAATATAATGAATATAAATTACCTGAAGAAGAAATAAAAAATGATACAAAAATATTATTATATAAAAATTTTAGAAGCAGAAAAAATATATTAGATATAACAAACCTAGTTTTTACAAATATTATGAGTCAAAAAATGGGTGAAATAGAATATACAAAAGAAGAGGCTTTAAATCAAGGAAGAGAGTTTGAAGACATAGAAATAGATTGCGAAACAGAATTAAATATAATAGAAACAGAATCTGATGAGGATGATGAAGAGTTACAAGAAGTAATAGAAAATGCTGCACTAGAAGCAAGGCTTGTTGCAAAAAGAATTAAAGAACTACAGAAACAAAATGTTAAATTTAAAGATATAGCAATTTTATTAAGAAGTCCAAAATCTGTAGCAAGTATTTATGAAAAAGAATTAACTAATGAAGGAATTCCAGTATTTTCAGATATAACGACTGAATACTTACATACAATAGAAATTGATACAATGATTTCATTATTGAAAATTATAGATAACCCACTTCAAGATATTCCTCTTGTAACAGTACTAAGGTCAGAAATTGGTGGATTTACAGATAATGATTTATTAGAAATAAGATTAGTAGATAAAAATTCGGCCTTTTTTAGAGCATTAGAAAAAGCAAATAGTTCAGAATTGTTAAACGACAATTTAAAACAAAAAGTATCAAATTTTTTGCAATTAATAGATAATTTAAAGTCGAAAGAAAAAGAATTATCATTAGACGAATTTATATGGTACATATATAGCGAAACTGGATATTATCATTATGTCGGATTAATGCCAGACGGAAATTTAAGACAAGCAAACTTAAAGAAGTTATTTGAAAAAGCAAAAGAATATGAAAAAATAAGTTTCAAAGGTTTATTCAATTTTATAATATTTATGGAAAAGGTAGGAACAAGTAATAATGACTTAGCGGCAGCAAGAGTAATTGGTGAAAATGATGACGTAGTTAGAATTATGAGTATCCATAAAAGTAAAGGATTAGAGTTTCCAATTGTGTTCTTATGTGGGACAAGTAAAGGTTTCAATTTAAGAGATATGAGTGAAAAAATTATCTTAGATAATCAAATTGGAATAGGAGTAAATTACTTATCTGATGGAATAGAATTTCCTACTCTAACAAAAGAAGCAATAAAAATAAAATCAAGAAAAGAAGCTGTTTCAGAAGAGATGAGAATATTATATGTTGCATTAACAAGAGCAAAAGATAAACTGATAGTAACAGGAACAAGTAAAAATGTGCAAAAAGAATTAGATGATAAAATAAGCGAAATAAATAAATATTATAAATTTATAAAACCAGAAAAATTGAATGAAAATATTGTCGAAAAGTATAGAAGTTATTTAGATTGGTTAGAACTTGTATATGTATATAATGAAAATCCATTAATGAAATTAAATGTTATAAATAAAAACGAATTAATAAAAAATAAAGAAGAAAATGAAAACAATCAAAATTTAAGGAAAAATCAAATAGCACAAGAACTAGATGGATATAAAATAAATAAAGAAAAATACAAAAAAATAGAAGAACTATTAAATTTTGAATACGAATATTTGGGCGATGTAGAACTTCCTACAAAAACATCTGTGACAGCTATAAAGCAAGAGAAGGAAGTAAGTAAAAGAATACCTAAATTTGCACAAGATGAAAAAATTACTGGAGCAAGAAAAGGTACAATAATTCATTTAATATTAAGTAAATTAACCAACCAAAAAGATATGACTGAAATCGAAAAACTAATAGAATCATTAAGAGAAAAAGAAATAATAACAAAAGAAGAACAAAATTCAATAAATATGAAAATAATAGAAAACTATTTAAATTCAGAACTATATAGGGAATTGCAAGAAGCGAAGGAAGTAAATAGGGAAACACCGTTTTATCTAAATATTGATTCAAATGAGATTTATGAAAATACAGATGAAAAGATATTAGTTCAAGGAATAATTGACCTATATTATATAGATAAAGAAAATAATCTTGTGTTAGTAGATTATAAAACAGATTATGTAAGCTCAAATGATGAAAAAGAACTAATAGATAAATATAAAACTCAGCTTAAATTATACAAAAGAGCATTAGAAAAAGCATTAAATAAAAAAGTTATGCATACATACATATATTCTACATATTTCAATAAAAATATAGAATGCAAATAAAAGAAAGGTAAAATAGAAATGAGATTAGACAAATTTTTAAAAGTATCAAGAATCATAAAAAGAAGAACCGTAGCAAATGAAGCGGCTGATGGTGGAAGAATAAGTGTAAATGGTAAAGTAGTAAAGCCAAGTTATGAAGTAAAGATAGGAGACATCATAGAAATAAAATTTGGAGATAACATATCCAAATTTGAAATTATACAAATACCAAAAACACAAAGTGCAAATACTTCCGAAGTCGTAAAAATTTTGTAAAAACCCTTGAAATTATCTAATAAATATGTTATTATAATAAATAGCGATTAAAATTAAGCATAGGAGGTGCAGTATAATGGCTAAATGTGAGATTTGTGGAAAAGGTATATCACACGGAAATAAAATAAGTATAGCTCGTTCTCATGTAAGTAGAAGAGCAACAAGAACATGGAAACCAAATCTTAGAACAGTAAGAATTAAAGTAAACGGAGAAACAAAGAAAATGTCTGTATGCTCTAAATGCTTACGTTCAGCGAAAGTAGAAAACATGTAATTTAATAAATATATAGAAAACATCATCTAAACTAGATTTAGGTGATGTTTTTTCCATATGAAAACATATGTAATTAATCTTTAATTCCAAAAATAAATTTAACGAAACCCCTTAAAAACTTTGGAACCTTTTTAACAACAATCGTCATAATCCCTCCTTACTTATGAAACAAACAGCATAAACCAACAATGAAAATTGCAAGACCTATTATAAAAAGCCAACCAGCTACTGGAAGTAATAATACAAGTAAAACTCCCAATCCAAAACCTATGAGGCATGTTGCCAATAACTTCTTTAAAATTTTACCCATATTACCCCCTTTGTAACATTATATGTAAATAAGAAAAAAACGTGAAATGAACTTTAGTAAGTATCTTAAATTCAATTTTTTTTCAAAAACTATTCACTAAAAAAATCTTTTATGTTATTATAATTAGTATAAAAATAAAAGTACAAACCGGAGGACAAAAAAATGAAAAAAAATAGTAGCCCAAGAATGAAACAGGACAAAATAAATATACCAAGATTAATATTAAGAATAGTAATAGTAGTAGCAATATTAGCTTTACTACTATTTATAATAAAAATTGCTCCAAACTATGCAAGAGATGAATTTGCAGATAGAACTAACCTAATAATAAATAACAACAATATTACAAGAAACTTAAAATCAGATGTAATAATAGAAGATAACACAATATATCTATCAACTGATGATGTGAAAAACTTCTTTGATGAATATTTGATAATTGAAGAAGAAAATAATAGAGTTATAACAACATCTAATACAAAAACAGTTGTTATTCCATTTGATAGCACAAAAATATATGTAAGTGGAGCAAATATAGATATAGCACATACTTTAATGCAAAAAGATGATAAAATCTACTTACCAATGACAGATTTAACAGAAATATATAATATCGAAATTAACTATTATTCTGAAAGTAATATAGTAACAATTGATTCATTAAATAGAAAATTTGTACAAGCTACAAGTTCAAAAAATATGAGCGTAAAATACTTACCAACAACTTTTTCAAAAACAATGGATAAAGTTGAAAGAGGAGATACACTAGTAATAGTACAAGATAGAGAAAATAATAATGTAGTAGAAGAAGATTGGACTAAAGTTAGAACAGACAATGGAGAACTAGGATACGTTAAAACTAAAGATATTAGTAATGAACAAGTAGTAAGAGAAGAGTTAGACACAAATGTAAGAATAGATGGAAAAGTTAGTTTAATATGGGATTACTATTCACAATATGTAACAGCTCCTGTAAGAGATGGAACTATTGAAGGAGTAAATGTTGTTTCTCCATCATTCTATGAAATTACAGCTAGCGGAGATATAGATGCAAACATAGGAATAGATGGACAGAATTATATCGAATGGGCACATGCAAATGGATATAAAGTATGGCCAATGGTATCTAATAGTGAACTAGGTGACCTAGATGCAATGTCAAAAATACTAGAAAAATTTGAGACAAGAGGTTACTTAATTGAAAATATAGTAAGTGAACTAATAGAAGCTGGAGTTGACGGAGTAAATATAGATTTTGAAAATATGTATCAAGAGGATAAAGAAAACTTTTCAAGATTTCTAATAGAATTAGCACCAAGATTACATGAAGCAGGATTAACTTTATCAGTAGATGTAACAGCACCAGATGGTTCAGAAACATGGTCTTTATGCTACGATAGAAATACAATTGGAAAAGTTGCAGATTATATAATCTTCATGGGATATGATCAAAACGGGCCATCTTCAACAGAAGCAGGA
>CALXVF010000070.1 GCA_944391895.1 uncultured Clostridia bacterium | reverse complement strand
ACTTCATCATTTGAAAGAACTGTTCCTAATTCTTCGCACCAATTTACAGGCATATCTACAAATTTAGCTAAACCGTCAAGATATAATTGTTTAAAAATCCATTGTGTCCATTTATAATAAGAAGGGTCACATGTGGAAATTTCCTTACTCCAGTCAAATGAAAATCCTAACATTTTAAGTTGTCTTTTAAATGTTTCTATATTCTTTTTTGTGAATCCTTCTGGATGATTTCCTGTTTTTATTGCATATTGTTCGGCAGGAAGCCCAAATGCATCCCAACCCATTGGATGAAGTACATTATACCCTTGCATTCTTTTCATTCTGCAAATTATATCTGTTGCTGTATATCCTTCTGGATGGCCTACATGTAATCCTTGTCCTGATGGATATGGAAACATATCTAAAGCATAGTATTTTGGTTTTGAAAAATCCCATGTGTCTGTTTTGAATGTTTCATTTTCGTCCCAATATTTTTGCCACTTAGGTTCTACTTCTTTAAAGTTGTACATAAATCTCTTCCTTCCCTTATTTCCGTAAAATTTTATGGTAATATTATACTACAATTATCTAAAAAAATCTATATGTTTTAGCAATTTCCATGTTACAGAAATGTAATATTTTTTTAATGTTTTTGTAATATATATTTACATATTATGTTGTATAATAGTTTTAGTTAAACTAAGGAGAATTATATATGGATACAATAGATTCTGAATTAGAAAAAAATGGAATAAAAGTTGTTTGTCCTATAAGTACATTAAATGTAAATGAAATAGCTACTTTCGTTGCAAAGTTGCTTTGTTCAAAGATGCCAGAATTAAAACTTAATTATAATACTGTTTTTATGAGCATCTCAAGATTACCTATGTATATAGCTGAACTTCCAGTTGGACAAGCTGATGCTTGTTACTTTTACAAGAATTCATCTATTTATTATAGAAAAGGACTAACATTTGATAAAATAAAAAATTTGGCTGTTCATGAAGCAATCCACCATCTTCAAGAAGTTAAGGATGCTAAAGGAAATTTAAAAAAGTTAGGTTTATGTACTTATTCTGGTTTTAAAGCTTTTGGTAGTGCTTTAAACGAAGGTTCTGTTCAACTAATATCTTCTTACCTAACTGGTGAAAAGACTGATGTTGTTAAATATTATGATATTACTTTACCTACAGACAGTCCATCATATTATCCTTTAGTATGTAATTTAGTTAAGCAAATAGGATATGTTTCAAATTTTGCTGCTATGTTTGATAGCACTATTTATGCAAATACATTATTTTTTGATAAATTTATTGCAGCTTGTGGAGAAGATGAAGCTTTTAGAATTCAACAAAATTTAGATGAATTAGTTTTACTTGAAGAAAAAATAGCTAAAATTTCTGAGAAAATTCAAACAGAAGATTTATCTTATAGAAAATTTAAAGCTGCAACTGATAAAATCAATTCTTATAAAGCAAAAATTAGAAAGGTATTTATATCTACTCAAAATTTGATTATAACATCTTTCTTTGATAAAGAAACTAATAATTTGCTTTCTATTTCAAGAATTGAAGATTATAGAAAATATTTATATAGTTTTAAGAATCTAATTGGTACAGTTGATGGATATACTTTCTTTAATGATTATTATATTCAAAAAATGAATGAATTAGATGCAAGATATGAGGCTATAGTAAATAATAAAGCATTAGCACTTGTTAAACGTTCTAAGGTAAATATCTTCTTTAACTCAATAAAGAATTTATTTATTGGAAACGCAAGTGAATATGAAAAAGATAACACACATTAAAATATAAAGAATTCCTTTTATAATTTACATTTTGAAGTTAACTATTAAAAATTGGATATTAAAGATTTTTCAGTCACGCGCAGTTTGGAACTTCGTTCCAGTAAGTGGCAAAAAATCTTTTAATATCCATTTTAATTATAAATTTAAATCTTCTATAATACTATATGCTGCATTTCTGCCATATCTTGCTGCCCAAGCAATTGTTGCTTTTTCTCCTATAATATCCCCTCCAGCATATACCTTAGGAATTGATGTTCTCATATTTTCATCTATAGTTACATATCCCCATTTATTTTTTTCAAAATCTTCTATAACTTTATCTTCTGGTTTTGAACCTACTGCCATTACCACATAGTCCATATCAATTAAATAATTGCTTCCTTCTATGTTTACTGGTGATAGTCTTGTTTCTCCCTCTTTTTGTACTAATTCAGTTTTTATACATTCAATTTTTTCTACACTATCTTTTCCTAAGATTTTTGTTATATTATTTTTGAATAATAATTCTATTCCTTCTTCTTTTGCTGCTTCTATTTCTTTTGTTTCAGCTGGCATTTGTTCTTCTGCTCTTCTATATATTACATACACTTTGTCAGCACCAAGTCTTTTAATTGTTCTTGATGTATCCATTGCAACATTTCCGCCACCTATAACTGCAACTTTTTTTCCTTTATAATCTGGATGATTATTTTTCTCTAATAGCTCATTTCCACTATATACTCCTTGTAGTTCTTCTCCTGGAATATTCATTTTTGTAGAAATATTTGCTCCTATTCCTAAGAAAATAGCATCATAGCTATTACTTAAATCTTTTATGTTTAAATTTCTACCTAGCTCCATGTTATATTCTACTTTAATACCTAAACTTAAGATTCTTTCAATTGTTTTTTTCAGAATATTCTTGTCCAATCTAAACTCTGGAATTCCATGTGAAAGTATACCTCCCAGCTCTTGGTATTTTTCAAATATTGTGACATCAGCTCCATTTTTAGCTAAAAAGTAACTACATGTTAATCCAGCTGGTCCTCCACCTATAACTGCCACTTTTTTACCTTTTAAAGTATCTTTTATTTCTATATTTTTAATTAGGTCATGTTCTATTCCATAATCTGAAATATATGCTTCTATTTCTCCAATTCTAACACTTTCTCCTTTTATTCCTCTAACACAGCTTCCCATGCATTGTTTATAATGAGGGCAAATTCTTCCACATATACTTCCTAATATACTTGTTTCTAATAAAGTATAATATGCTTCTTCTATGTTGTTTTCTTTTAATAATTTTATAAATTCTGGTATATTATTTTGAAGTGGACATCCTTTATTGCTACATGGTTTTACTTTACAATTTAAACATTGCTTTGTATATTCTTGTATTTCGTTGTTCATTTCTTAATCCTTTCTTTTTATTCTTCATACATAAAATAATGAAATAATGCTACTGTTTCTCCTGATGTTATTAGCTCATTATTTTTTAACATTTCTTTTACTCTATGTATTGGTACTTTTACAACCTCAATATCTTCTTCGTCATCTAATTTCATACTTGTTTTTACTAAATCTTTTGCTAAAAATATTGTAGTTTTTTCAGTCGAATATCCAACACTTGGATATACAACTCTTAATTTTTTTATGTATTCTGCTCTATAACCAGTTTCTTCTTCTAATTCTCTAAGAGCTCCTTGTTCTGCAGTTTCACCCTTTTCAAGCATTCCAGCTGGTAATCCCAATATTATTTTTCCAATAGTTGTTCTTGCTTCTTTAATCATTATAACTTCGTTATTTTCTGTTATCGGTAAAATAATTGCAGCATCACCTGCAATTACATGTTCTCTACTTACCTCTTTTCCTTGTCTTTCATTTAGATATTTTAGTTCCTCTACTTTAACTCTTTTTCCGTCATATGCAACTTTTTTATTTAATAAAGTATAGTCTAAATCCTTAAAATATTCATTTTCCATTTTATTTCAACTCCTTAATTTCATCATACTTTTCTATTACTAATTTTAAGTCTTTCCAAAATTCTATTTTTTTATTTTCATCTCTAAGTAATGCTGCTGGATGCCATGTTGGCATGTACAATATTCCTTTTTTCTCTATCCATTTTCCTCTAGCAGATGTTATTCCATATTCTTTTCCTAATATGTTTTTTAGTGCCGTACTACCTAATAGAACTATTATTTTTGGCTTTACTAATATTACTTGATTTCTTAAATAATCTAAGCATGCTCTTGCTTCATCTTCTTCTGGTACTCTATTTTGTGGTGGTCTGCATTTTACTATATTTGCTATGTATATTTCATCTCTGTTTATTTTTAGCCCTTCAAAAGCATTATTCATAAGTTTTCCTGCTTTTCCTACAAATGGTATTCCTTCCCTATCTTCGTCTGCTCCAGGGCCTTCTCCTATCATCATTATATCCGCATTTTTATTTCCACATCCAAATACAATATTAGTTCTTGTAGTACATAACTTGCATTTTTTACAGCTTTTTATACTATTTTCTAATTCTTCCCAATTATCCTTCATTTCTTAATCCTCTAAATATTCTTCTACTATTTTTATACTATCTTCTGTAATTTCTGCTTCTACACCTATTGGTATAGTCATTTTTTTATCTGTATGTCCAAAATTATTTGTTTTTATAATTGGAATATTTAATTTTAAATCTTCTATTGTATCTAATAATATTTTTTCTAAAGAATATTCTCCTTCATAATTTCCAAGCCATATACCTGAAACTTGATTAAAGATCCCTTTTTGTCTCATTTTATATAGGTAATTGCTAACCATACCAGGAGGAGATTCAAAGGCTAGTTCTTCTAGGAATAGAATTTTGTTTTTAAAATCTAATCCTTCTATCATACTTGATATAAGGGAAAGATTTCCTCCAATTAGCTTGCCTCTAGCATTTCCTTTATTTATACATATTACTTCATCATCTTTTGTAATTAATTCTTTACTTTCCTTTTCAAAATGATTTAGCATTTCTACAAAAGAATAATTTGTTTCCCATGAATTTAAAGATTTAAGGTTTGGACCTATAAAACAGCTATTACCTGTTTTTGACTGGATATAATTTATGTATGATGTTGCATCACTATATCCACATAATATTTTATTATTTCTTTTTATTAAATCTAAGTCTAAATACTCATATACACTATTTGAGTTATATCCACCCTTTACAGATAAGATGGCTTTAACTTCTGGATTTTCATACATCTCATGTATGTCTTCTGCTTTTTCTTTTGCTGTCATACCATAACCAGTTGTGTTTTTATGAGCATTTTTTGCAAATATAACCTTGTATCCTCTATCTTCTAATAGTTTAATTGATTCATTAATATCGTTTAAATCTTCTTCTTTGATTTCTTCTGAAGGTGATACTAATCCTATTGTATCTCCTTTTTTCAATTTCTTTGCTAACATATAATCTCCTCAATACTATTTTAACATCATGATTCCTGTATTAACTTCATAGTCAATACCCTCTGCTCTTCTTGAATGAAAGTCATCACTATTGCATACTGTGCAGATTTCTGAATCTATAATATTTTTTTCTAATAGTCCATGCTCTTTTAATATTAATTTATTTATTAATACAGCATCTATTTTATATTGCTCTCCCTTTTCATTAAACCTATTTGCTTTGGATATTATATCATACTTTTTGCAAAAATGCTCAAATTTTGCTTCAAAAATTTCTCTTACATCATCATTAACTAAAAAGTGATCTTTTCTAATACAAGGTCCTATAAAACATAGTATATTTTCTGGTTTACAGTCATAAATACTTATTAATTTTTCCACTGCTCTTGCACCTATTTCCTGCACTGTTCCTTTCCAACCTGAATGGATATTTGCTATTACATTTTTGATTGGATCATAAAAGAATAAAGGTGTACAATCTGCAAAAGTTATAGCTGTTGGAGTATTTTTTAGATTTGTAATAATTCCATCAGTATTATCTAATGTATATGGGGTATTTTCTGTTATTATTGTTATATTATCCGTATGCTCCTGTTTTGCTAGTAAAATATCTGTTGGTTTAACATTTAATACTTTGGCTATATTCTCAAACTTATTATTATTAATACTTAAATTTTTCAATCTTGAAAATCCATTATTATATGTTTTTAATGCTACTACTAATTTTACTTTATCCTCAAATTCTAGCATTTTATTGAATTCTAAAATTTTAATATTACCGTAATCAGTTATTTTTGTATTTTGCATAATTTTTCTCCTTATTTTTACACATATATTTTATACTATACTATGCATAAAGTCAAAGAATAAGTTATACTATGCATTCGAAAATTAGATTTAAATAGCATTTGTTTTTCTAATTTACGCTATAATTGTTTCTAATTGAATATTAATGATTTTTTGCCACTTACTGTCGCTTCGCTCCAAGCTGCGTGTGGCTGCAAAATCATTAATATTCAATTATATAGTAAATAATATGGCATAAAATTAGATAACAAAAACATACTACTTTAAATTTTCCTATAC
>CALXVF010000069.1 GCA_944391895.1 uncultured Clostridia bacterium | reverse complement strand
AAAGACAATAAGAAAAATAATTCACAAGAAAATAAATGGAAAAAAGTTTTATTTACAATTATACCTATATTAATTGTATTAGCAGTTTTTGCAGTTGGATTAATCCTAACTAATAACCAAAATAATGATGAAAAGAATGTCGCATATACACAATTAATAAAAGACATTAATGAAGGCAAAATTGAAAAAATAGAGATGACTGTTGGAAGTACATCTGTTAAACTAAAATATAAAGATGTAGAAGAAGAAAAAACAGCAATAGTACCTAGTACTCAGGCTTTTGTAGAATTAGTACAAGAGAAAACTCAAGATGATAATACAGAAAATGACATAGAATTAATTCAAAAACCAAGAAATGTTCTAGTTACAATATCTGAAAGCATAATTACACTTTTGCCAACAATAATATTAGTAATTTTGGTTATTTTAATAATTCAAATGCAAGGACTAGGAGATAAAGGAAAGGTATATGACCCAGATATTTCAGAAGATAAAATAACATTTGATGATGTAGCAGGGTTAGATGAAGAAAAAGCAGAAATGTTAGAAATTGTTGAATTTCTAAAAAGACCAGAACAATATACGAAAATGGGAGCAAAAACTCCTAGAGGAGTACTACTTTGTGGAAAACCTGGTACAGGAAAAACATTAATTGCAAAAGCTATTGCAGGAGAAGCAAATGTTCCATTTATATCAATGAGTGGTTCTGAATTTGTTGAAATGTTTGCAGGACTTGGAGCATCAAGAGTTAGAAAACTATTTGAAAAAGCAAAAAAAGTTTCTCCATGTATAATATTTATAGATGAAATTGATGCAATTGGTTCAAGAAGAGCTAGCTCAAATGGCGCAGATACAGAAAACAACCAAACATTAAATCAATTATTAGTTGAAATGGATGGATTTGATTCAGATGAATCAATAATAGTTATTGCTGCAACAAATAGACCTGAAATGTTAGATGAAGCACTTCTTCGTCCAGGAAGATTTGATAGAACAATAACAATTGCACTTCCAGATTTAAGAGGAAGAGAAGAAATTTTAAAAATCCATAGTAAAAATAAAAAATTATCAAAAGATGTTAACTTAAAATCTATTGCCGGCGATACTGCAGGATTTACTGGTGCAGAACTTGAAAATATATTAAATGAAGCTGCGATTATAGCAACTAACAAAAAACACAAAGCAATAGAAAATATAGATATAGAAGATGCTGTAAAGAAAGTCACTGTTGGACTAGAAAAACATAATAGAATTGTTTCAGAAAAAGATAAAAAGTTAACAGCATATCATGAAGCGGGACATGCAGTTGTAAGTAGATATTTAGAAACACAAAAAGATATAAAAGAAGTATCTATTATACCAAGAGGAATTGCTGGCGGATATACAATGTATAAGACAAATGAAGACAAGTTTTATATATCTAAAACAGAAATGGAAGAAAAGCTTATTTCTCTTCTTGGCGGTAGAGCGGCAGAAAAAGTTTCTTTAGATGATATTTCAACAGGTGCAAGTAATGATATAGAGGTAGCTATGAAAATAGCAAGAGATATGGTAACTGTTTATGGAATGAGTGATAAAATAGGACCTATGTCAATGAACTTAGAAAAAGATCCATATCAAGTAGAACTTCTAGGAAATAATTTAGAAGATGCAATCGGAAAAGAAGTTAAAGAAATACTAGAAGATGCTTATGAAAAAGCTCAAATGATATTAAGAGCTCATAGAGATAAATTAGATATGGTGGCTGAAAAATTACTAGAAAAAGAAGTAATTAATGAAGAAGAGTTTGAACAAATTTTTGAATAAGGCTTAAGAGTAATAAAGTTCTAAATATTACATCGCTTGCCCTTGCTGTCGGAACTTAAAGTTCCTCCAAACTGCGCGGGCGTATCGCTTTTGTAATATTTAGAACTTAAATTAGCAGAAAGCGGTAATTAAATGAAAAGAGAAATATTTCAAAGAGAAGAATTACTAATAGGTGAGGAAAATTTGAAGAAACTGCAACAAAAACACGTTGCAGTTTTTGGCCTTGGTGGAGTAGGCTCATATGTAGTAGAAGGATTAGTAAGAGCGGGAATAGGAAATTTTACATTAATAGATTTTGACAAAGTAGATTTAAGCAATATTAATAGACAAATAATTGCAACAACAAAAACATTGGGCAGGTATAAAGTAGATGTGGAAGAAGAAAGAATAAAGGAAATAAATCCAAATGTTAATGTTATTACATATAAAGAGTTTGTAAGAAATCAAAATGAAAATGTGGAATTATTTGAACACTTAAAAGATGTCGATTATATTGTAGATGCAATTGATACTGTGACTGCTAAAATTAGAATTATAGAGTTTGCAAACAAGAATAATATAAATATAATATCTGCATTAGGAACTGGAAATAAATTAAATCCTACCAAATTAAAATTAGAAGATATATATAACACTAAAGTATGTCCACTTGCTAAAGTTATTAGAAAAGAATTACGAAAAAGAAATGTTGAAAAGCTAGATGTTGTTTATTCAGAAGAAGAACCAATCAAAGTACCTAATAATGAAGAGAAAAAGGTTGTAGGTAGCATTTCTTTTGTCCCTTCAATTGCAGGACTTATGATTAGTTATAAAGTAATAAATAATTTGATGCAAAAAACTGTAGGAGAAATGAATGTAGAAAAAATATTGTAATTTAAAATCCACTTTGATATAATAGCCTCAAGTAAAGGAGGCTATTTTTTATGTGTGAATGTATCGAAAAAAGAATCAAAGAAGAAATGAAAGAAATATTAGAAAAATACAAAGTAGACAAAGAAAACCTAATACCAATACTAAACGATGTTCAAGAAAAATATGGATATATTCCAAAACTTGCACAACTAGAAATATCAAATTACTTAAGGCTACCAATGGCAGAAATATTTGGAGTAATAACATTTTACTCAAGATTTACATTAGAGCCAAAAGGAAAATATAATATATCAGTTTGTCTAGGAACAGCATGTTTCGTAAAAGGTTCACAATCAATACTAGATAGGCTAAAAGACAGATTGAAAATAGAAGAAGGAAAAACAACTGAAGATGGTAAGTTTTCAATAGATACAACAAGATGTGTTGGAGCATGTGGTATAGCACCAGTATTCACAGTAAATAACGAAGTGTATGGTCATGCAACAGTAAAAAAATTAGACGAAGTAATAAATGAATTAGAAAAAAAGAACTAGTTTAGTAAAGGAGGTCAAAATGAAAACCTTAGAAGAAATAAATAAAATTAGAGCTGAAAAAAGAAAAGAATTAGATTTAAGAAAAAATACAAAAGCAGATACAAGAGAAAAACATATTCTAGTATGTCAGGGAACTGGATGTACATCATCAAAATCACCAGAAATATTAGAAAACTTTAAAAGAATAATAAAAGAAAAAAACATACAGAATGTAAGAGTAATAAAAACTGGATGTTTTGGACTTTGTGCAAAAGGACCAATAGTAATAATAAGACCAGAAGACACATTTTATGCAATGGTAAAACCAGAAGATTGCGAAGAAATAATAGAATCACATATAATGAATGGCAAAATAGTAGAAAGATTATTATGCAAAGACATAGATGGAAGCAAAGTTCAAAAACTAGACGACTTAACTTTTTATAAAAAGCAAAAAAGAATTGCACTTAAAAACTGTGGTGTAATTAATCCAGAAGATATAGATGAATATATAGCTTTTGATGGATATAGAGCTTTAGCAAGAGTATTAGCAGAAATGAATGGTGACGAAGTAATAGACATAATAACAAAATCAGGATTAAGAGGTAGAGGAGGAGCAGGATTCCCTACAGGAAAGAAATGGAGAAGTACAAAAGATTCACCTGGAGATGAAAAATATGTAGTTTGCAATGCAGATGAGGGTGACCCAGGAGCATTCATGGATAGAAGTATACTAGAAGGAGACCCACATGCCGTTTTAGAAGCAATGGAAATAGCAGGTTATGCTATAGGAGCTAAAAAAGGATTTATATATGTAAGAGCCGAATATCCAATAGCAGTGCAAAGACTACAAATTGCAATTAACCAAGCAAGAGATTATGGAATACTTGGAGAAAATATATTTGGAACAAACTTCTCTTTTGATATAGAAATAAGATTAGGAGCAGGAGCTTTCGTATGTGGAGAAGAAACTGCACTATTAGAGTCAATAGAAGGAAAAAGAGGTCAACCAAGAGTAAAACCTCCATATCCAGCACAATCAGGACTATGGGGAAAGCCAACTCTTATAAACAATGTTGAAACATATGCAAATATTGCACAAATAATATTAAAAGGACCAGAATGGTATTCATCAATAGGAACAGCAAATTCAAAAGGAACTAAAGTATTTGCATTAGGTGGAAATGTAAATAATGTTGGACTAGTTGAAGTACCTATGGGAACTACATTAAGAGAAATTGTTTACGATATAGGTGGAGGAATACCAAATGGTAGAGACTTCAAAGCTGCACAAACAGGGGGACCATCAGGTGGTTGTATTCCAAAAGAGCATTTAGATACACCAATAGATTATGAGTCATTAAAACAAATAGGTTCAATGATGGGTTCAGGTGGACTTATAGTAATGGATGATACAAAATGTATGGTATGTCTAGCAAAATTCTATTTAGAATTTACTGTAAGTGAAAGTTGTGGTAAATGTACTCCTTGTAGAATTGGAACAAAAAGAATGTTAGAAATATTAGAGAAACTATGTTCTGGAGAAGGAGAAGAATACGATATATATAGACTAGAAAAATTAGCCGTAAATATACAAAAATCAAGTATATGTGGACTAGGACAAAGTGCACCAAATCCAGTAATAAGTACTATGAAATACTTTAGAGATGAATTTAGACAACATGCGATTGAAAAAGAATGTAAAGCAATGGAATGTAAAGCTTTAGCGAAAATACAAATAGATGAAGACAAATGCAAAGGTTGCGGAATATGTCAAAAGAGTTGCCCAGTAGGAGCAATTGAAGGAGAAGGAAGAGACAAAAGAGTAATCAATCAAGCAAAATGTATTAAATGTGGTACTTGTATAAAGACTTGTCCATTTCATGCAATTGGATAATAAGTAGTAGGAGGAAGATATGGTAAATTTAAAAATAGATGATAAAAAAGTGGTAGTACCAGAAGGAACAACAATACTAGATGCAGCTAGACAAGCAGGAATAGATATTCCAACACTATGCTTTTTAAAGGACATTAATGAAGTTGGAGACTGTAGAATGTGTATTGTTGAAGTAGAAGGAAGAAGAGGTTTTGCAACATCTTGCATTCAAACCGTTGAAGAAGGAATGGTTGTTCATACAAATACACAAAATGTATTAGAGGCTAGACATGTTATCTTAGATTTAATAATTTCAAATCATGCTAAAGATTGTCTAACTTGTACACGTTCAGGAAATTGTGAATTACAAGATCTAGCTATAAAATTCAATGTATTAGATAATGAGTTTGTGGGAGAAAGATCAGAACATAAAATAGATGATAAATCTCCATCAATAGTAAGGGATTTCAATAAATGTATACTTTGTAGAAGATGTGTTGCAACATGTAAAAGGGTACAACAAATTGGCGCAATTGATTGTATAAATAGAGGATTTGATTCTTGTATTTCAACAACATATGACCATAGTTTAAATGATGTAGATTGTACATTTTGTGGTCAATGTATAGAAGCATGCCCAACAGGAGCACTTCATGAAAAAGAAAATATAAATGATGTATGGGCAAAACTAAAGGATCCAGATACATATGTAGTAGTTCAAACTGCTCCATCTGTAAGAGTTGCACTTGGAGAAGAATTTGGAATGGAAATAGGTACAAATGTTACTGGAAAAATGGTTTCAGCACTAAAAGCTTTAGGTTTTGATAAAGTATTCGATACAAATACAGGTGCAGATTTTACAATTATGGAAGAAGCAACTGAATTTGTAAAAAGATACAAAAATAAGGATAATCTACCAATGACAACATCATGTTGTCCTGCATGGGTAAAATATACTGAAATGTTTTATCCAGAAAATATACCACATCTATCTAGTTGCAAATCTCCACATCAAATGTTAGGTGCTGTTATAAAATCATATTTCGCAGAAAAAAATCATATTGACCCAAGCAAAATATATGTTGTTTCAGTAATGCCATGTATTGCTAAAAAATATGAAAGACAAAGAGAAGAAATGAAAGTAAATGGACTAGATGATGTAGACGCAGTTATTACCACAAGAGAGCTTGCTAGAATGATAAAACAAGCAAATATAGATTTCAGTATGTTAGAAGATGAAGTATTTGATAATCCAATGGGAGAAGCAACAGGAGCAGGAGCAATATTTGGAACTACAGGTGGAGTAATGGAAGCAGCTTTAAGAGCAGCATATGAGATGATTACAGGCGAAGAATTAAAGA
>CALXVF010000068.1 GCA_944391895.1 uncultured Clostridia bacterium | reverse complement strand
TGGTATAGAATTATGGAACATTTTCATAAAAGAATTTGCTATGACAAAGATAATAACTATAAAATAGTAAGTGATGATTTATACAAAAATAGTATATTTACTGACGATGAAAATGAGATTGCAAATAATATTGCTAGAAAAGTAACTATACCAGATGAAAACAAGCAAATAAAGAATAAAAAGAAAAATAATGATACTAGATTTTAAAAGGAGGAAAAAAGCTATGAATAATGAATTACTAAAAACAAAAATTGATGAAAGAACAGGCATTGAATATCATTTAGAGGGAGATTATTATATACCAAATATTGTAGCACCAAAACAAGAAAAGGTTATTTTAAACAAATATGGTAGAATAAGATTAAAATATTTGAAAGAGCATAAAAAAGCTGATTATGCTATAATGCTTATGGACGGAACATTGAATACACATTTGAAAGAATTACAAGAAACAGCAGATAATAGAGTACAACAGATTATTAACGAATTAAAGGAAAAAAGCAATTTAACTGAAGATATGAAAAATACAGAAATGCTCTATTGGATTGGAACTATGAACTCCATTAAAGCACAAGCTGAAGAAATTGTTTTTAGTGAATTGATTTATGTATAAATTCTACAAAAATTATGGAAAAATTGTCAAAACGTGATATAATATAGCAAACTTTAATCGGAGGAAAACAATCATAGTGAAAAAAGCATATTTAGAATGTTTGAAGAAATTAAGAACTTTCCGAAAGTCATTGGTAGAAGATATAGATAAAAAACGTGGAAAGCTATATTTTACTTGGTTAATAGATAAAACTGAAAAAGTAATGAATGAAAAAGACGAAAACTATATTTATAAGAATGTGATAACTTATACACTTCCTAAATACGTTATTACACAATATACATTTAATAAATCAAACAAAACTATAAAAGATATTATCAAGCAAAATTATAATTTCAAAGAAAATAAATATATTTTTAACAATACTAAAATATCGGCGGATGATGTTAAGAAGTTAATGAAATATGTTTTATTTAAAAGAGGTAATGTTATTTGGATAGACTTTGGATTTAATATAGGAAATGAATTTGGAGGAATGCACCCAGCTGTTATATTGAAAAACTTTGATAATGATTTATTTGTAGTTCCAATTTCTTCAAAGAAACCACCTGAATATGTAAAATTAGAACAAGATTTGCGAGCCAAAAAAATTAATGAAGAAGATTATCAAAAACGAAAAAGGGCTATTACTGAAATAATCGAACTTTCTAAAATAAATGGTTTTAGAAATATGTTAAGATGGACTAGAATTACTAGAATGAAGAAAATTAGTATTTTAAGAGTTAATTTTTCTGGAACTATAGGTACATTAGATGGTAGTGATATGAATGCAATATCAGAAAAAATATCAATAGAATTAGGCAATAAAAATACTAAATAAAGAGTTAAATAAAGTCGAATTTCACTGCATAAATTATTGACATTTGGAATAAAATATAGTATCATAGTATTAGAAAGTAATCAATTAAGATTGCTATGAAAGGGATGTAAATCCCAGTTAAATTGCTATGAAAGATGACCAGTATTTTACTACTGGTCATCAGTCGTTTTATTAACTATATTTATTATATTTGAAAAACAGCTAATATTATTTATTTGTCAATATGAACAATCTCATTTATATATTTATAGATATCATTTTCATTTTCAAAAGTAAATATTTCCTTTTTTAATTCACATTTTCTTTGTAAATACCTTTGTATTTTTTTCTTTAATCTATTAACTATATTGTTATATTCTTCATCATTTAAGTAATTTACTTTCTTGTAATAAATTGCTGATGGATGATCAAATGGAATATTGTTTATTAAAATATTATTATATTCTTCTCTTGAATATCCTACACATTTATATATACCTTCTAAATTTTGTTCTTCGTCTGGTTTAATTGCTAGCAATAGATATATTATAGATAATAGCAAGTCTTTTTCTATTTTGTTGAGATAATCATTTGATTTTTCCTCATCTTTTTCAATTCCGTAATTACCTGAATAAAGTAATGCTAATTTATAATATGTATCATCATACTTGTCATTTAATGCTTTTTCAAAATATGCTTTGGCTTTTATATAATCTGCATCAACATCTAATCCATGAAAATATATCTCGCCTAAAAATTGAAAAATATTCCTACTACATTTACTATTTTTTTGTTCTACTTTTTCACAATATTTTCTAGCTAACTCATAATTAACATCTATGCCTTTACCATAATAATACATATAACATACAGCTTCTATAGCACCTAAATGTTCTTTATTATCAGCTAACCCCTTAAAAATTTCAAATGCTTTTTTATAATCTTTTTCTACATTTTTGCCATAATATAAATTATTGGCTTTTTCATATAATAGTTCTTCTTCTTTTTTTTCTTCCAATGCTAATGATTTTATATTTTTCTTTAATATTAATGTTTTACCTATGTTCTCCATTAAAAAGAGCCAAAAATTCTTATCTTTACTTACTGTAGCAAACTTTTCCTCTAACCATTGAAGATTAGTATTATAATAATCTTCATATTCATTTTCAGGTAATTTTAACATGTATTCAATTAAAGAATATGCACTTGCTAAAAATATTTCTTTAATACCTATTAAAGCATCTTTACAAACTTCTTCTAATTTGTTTGACTTACCTTGTAACATATTCATCATATCATTTAAATCATTTAATATACCATAAATATGCTCGCTTTGTATCCAATTTAAATAATTTCCAATTAAACTGCTCATATTTTTATCCAAGTCAAGTCCCTTTTCATCTAATGTACTCATTATAGCTACTTCGTCTTTACCATATTTTTTAGTTATAGTCCAGTGTTTATCATTTACAAAGAGTGTCATTGATAAATTCAGCTTACTTTCATCACATATCTTTTTAAGGTTATCAGCCTTCAAATCAAAATCATTTTTTATAACTTGTTGTGTAACACCTTCATTATTTTCATTAGTAAAATTTATATAGTACTCATCATAACATTTTGTTCCATATACGAAGAAATCATATAAATACCAGACATCATTAAACAATCTAATATTATATATTCTTATTATTCTATTTTCTCTTGTTATCTCTCTTGTCTTATTAAAAACAATTATATTCATCTCGTTAATTAATTTATTAATTTCAGGTTTATTATTGTAAATATCATTTGTCATATTTTTAAATACTCCTTATTTATTTTGTAAATTTTATTATAAAATAATACGCTGATTACTATTGTTTTGCTAATGATATCATAAAACTATATTTTTATCAATATCAAATTTTTTATTTAAAACACTTGAAAGTTTATAAATTTTATGTTAAGGTAAAGACAATAAATTGATTGATTATTGTATCAATCGTCAAGAGAGCCATAAAGTTGTAGATAACTACTTCGTTGGCACCATAAGAACATCAAGGTTTCGAGATTATAACCTTGATGTTTTTATTATTTAAAAAATAAAATGTAAGTAAACTAATAGTAGAGAAAAATAAACTAATTATTGGTTTACTTTACTAAAAATGTATAGTAACATTTTTATATAGGAGGTTATAGAGATGAAAAGTATAGGAGAAACTATTGCTTCATTAAGAAAGAAAAAAGGAATGACGCAAAATGAATTAGCAGAAAAAATGAATGTTACTGATAAGGCAGTATCAAAATGGGAACGAGATTTATCTTGCCCAGACATCAATACGATTTCAAAATTAGCAGATATACTTGACGTATCTGTTGAAGAACTTCTAAAAGTAAAAAAACAAGATTATTCAAATAATAAAATAAAAGATTTAATAAATTTAATCTTTAAAGCGGTAGCAATAGCGATGGGAGTTGCAGTAGTAGTATTAAATATTTTAAATAAGTTAGATGTAAAGTCATCAATAATAATGTTGGGAATAGGAATAATATGCATTTCCATAAATTTATTAAGTAACAAAGAAAATAAAGATTAGTAATATTCTAAATGAGTGGAATAATCCACTCTTATTTATATTCTGTATGCATTTTATTCTTTTAACTTAGGCGAGTTATTAACTTCTTTATCCAATAATGGTATAAAAATTATATAAATAAACTTGCTATAGAGAGGAAAAAACAAATGAATAAAGCGATAATTAAAAAAGAAGTAAAACGGAATATCAATGATTGCGTTAGTAGTAACAATAATACAGAAGGAAAAACAGTGTCATCAGTTAAGGGTGGAGATAAATTTGAAAACACAGAAACAATAAAAGATGATGATGGAAGAGAAGTAACAACGAAAATATATTTATATACTGCAGCAAGAATAAGGCCAGGGGAAGAATTTAAACAAGGAAAGCCAAGTAATGAGACCTTATTTGCAGTTAGAGAACCAGATGTTTTAAGTCAGTTAGATACAAATTCACAGTATTACAATAAAATATTAAATTTTGATAGTGTACAAGAAATGGCAGATAGTTTTGCACAAGAATATAAATCAATGAGTGATAGTATAAAAAAATATCATGGCTTTTATATTGGAAGATATGAGCTTACTCGAAATATGAAGTAAATAAGATTTTTGATTTAGCAGGAAACTACAAAGAGTGGACACAAGAGGCAACATACAGTAATGCGAGAATAGATAGAGGAGGATATTTTGGCGTAGAGGGTTCAAATGCTCCAGCATCAGATCGTAACTTAGATGTTTCAACAAATATAACTACTTCCAGAGCAGTTATTTATATGCTCTAATAAAATGACATAAAAAAGGCAGGAGATATCCTGCCTTTTTATAAAATATAAACTAGTCATCATCTAAATCATCAAAAAACTTACTGTTATAAAAATCTTTAATAGAAATTCCAAACCCTATACAAATATAATAAATAGTTTCAGATGAAGGAGCTTTTTTTATAAACTTAAATATACTCCTAATTGTAGAAGGGTTAATTCCAGAAGCTATAGATAATTGATTTATATTCATATTATTCATTTTGCAAAGTTCTTTTATTCTGTTTCTAGTTGCATCTAGCAAGGTCATATTATCACTCCTATTAATATAAAAATACAAAAATAGTATAGCAAAAAAGAGAAGATAATATGATTGAAATATAACGCATTTACGTCAATAACGCTTTATGAATTTTTAAATAAATTAATCAAAAACAACATCTAAAAATAACTCATTGTCAAAAAAATCTTTAAGAGAGATATCTAGGCCTTCGCATATATGTAAAATAGTTGAAATTTTTGGATCCTCACTTTTTCCGTTTAAAAAACTACTTAGAGTAGAATAAGGAATACCAGCATCTAAAGATAGCTGATGAAGTGAAACATCATTTTCTATTGCTAAATTAATAATTCTCTGCCTTATTGCCACAGATAATAGCATAAAAAAATACCTCTTTTCAAAAAAGAAGTATAACAGATAAAATGAAAAAACGTTGACGATACGTCGTGAAATACCTGGAAATACTTTAAATAAAATAAAAATCCAATCCATAAAAGGACTGGATTTACATTATATATAGCAAAATACAGAAGAATTGAAGAAAACTTCCTAATAAAATAAATAAGTGAAATATTGAATGAAAATACTTATGCTTTTTGCCAATACCATACAAGATAGCACCAATAGTGTAGGCTATACCACCAGCTACTAATAATATTATACCAGCCATATCAACAGATTTTATAAGTAAATCAACTCTAAATATAATGCACCAACCCATAAGTAAATAGCAAATCATTGAAAATACTTTAAATTTTTTTAAATCTATAGAATTAAGTACAATACCAATTATGGCTAAAGCCCATATAACACCAAAGATAGTCCAACCAGATGCAGAATCAACTTCACGTATATTGCATAGAGCAACTGGGGTATAACAACCAGCTATAAGTAAAAATATAGTACAATGGTCTAATATTTGAAAAACGCGTTTTGAAAATAACTTAGGACTAAGTCCATGATAAATACTAGACATTGTATACAATATTATTAAGCTTGCACCGTAAATTGCACCACTAACAATACCATATGTGTTGCCATGAATTGCAGCAAATATTGTACAAAGTATAGTTGCAACAATACCTAAAACTCCACCAACAATATGTGATGTCATATTAAATATTTCTTCACCTTTGGTATATGTAGGTAAAACTCTGTCAATTAATTTTGTTCTTCTCAATTTTTAATACACCTCTTAATTATCAAAATAACTACTAATTTCTTCTAAACCAAAAAAATCACTCTGTCTTAAAACCTCATATGCAACTACACATACAGAATTAGACAAATTTAGAGAACGCAAATCCTTTCTCATAGGTATACGAATAGTCTTGTCTATATATTTAAGTAATAAATCTTCGGGTAACCCTTTTGTTTCTTTTCCAAATAGCAAAAATACTTCATTCATAGAAGAGTAAGAAGGCTCTGAATATATATGTTTTCCTTTTGTAGTAGAAAAAAACATATTATTGATTTCAGGAGGATATTTTTCTAAAAACTTTTCTAAAGAAGAATGTTCTTCTATATCTAATTTATCCCAATAATCTAATCCAGCTCTTTTTACTGCCTTTTCTGTAATACTAAAACCCAGGGGATATACCAAGTGCAGTTTAGCCCCAATAGCAGCACAAGTTCTTGCAATATTTCCTGTATTTTGTGGAATTTCTGGTTCTACTAAAACTATATTTACTTT
>CALXVF010000067.1 GCA_944391895.1 uncultured Clostridia bacterium | reverse complement strand
CTAGCTCAGTTGGTAGAGCAGCTGACTCTTAATCAGAAGGTCCGGAGTTCGACCCTCCGGAGGTGCACCAAATAAAAAAGTACTAATCATGAAAAACATTCATAATTAGTACTTTTCTTTTTATAATATTTCCTTCAATAATTCATCTCTATTTTTAGAAGAAAGCAAAGAAACAGGAACATCCAAAACAGTAATAGCACCAGTATTTCCTTGATTTTTCATTCTATAAATAGCTCTAGCGTAAGCAACTAATACACTTGCAGTAAATTCAGGATTAGAATCCAATTTCAAAGAAAATTCTGCAATCTGATTAGTATTCTCACTTGTATTTCCACTTCTTAAAACAAAACCTCCATGAGGCATAGTATTATGATTTTTCTTAAGTTCTTCCTCAGAGATAAAATGAACTACTGTATTATAAGGTTCAAAATAATTAGGCATTTCCTTTATTTCTTTTTCTATTTTGTTTTTATCTGCTCCATCTTCTGGAACAACAAAACATTCTCTCCACATAGTTTCACGAACAGAAGCAAAATTAGGATTTTCTCCATCTCTTACTCTCTGAACAGCTTCACCATAAGGTACGGTATATTGAACAGCATTTTTTACACCTTCTACTCTTCTAAGTGCGTCAGAATGGCCTTGGCTTAAGCCTCTACCGTAAAATACATAATTATTTCCATTAGGCAAAACCGATTCTAACAAAGAACGATTTAATGAAAATAATCCAGGATCCCAACCGCAAGAAATTAAAGCTAAAGTATTTGATTCCAATGCAACAGAATTCATTTTAGAAAAATATTCTGGTATTTTAGCATGTGTATCAAAACTATCTACTGTATTAAATAATTTACAAACTTTAGGTCCTTGCTCAGGCAAATCGGTTGCAGAACCACCGCATAAAATCATAACATCAATTTTGTCTTTCATTTTTTCAGCATCATCTACTGAGAAAACTTGAGTATCATTAAAAAGTGCATATACATCAGTAGGATTCCTTCTAGTAAAAATACCTACCAACTGCATATCTGGATTATTCTTTAATGCAAGTTCTACTCCTTTCCCTAAATTTCCATAACCATAAATTCCAATTTTAATTTTTTCCATAAGATTTTCACCTCTTAAATAAATAAACCAAAAATATTTTAATTAAAACATTTTTTCTTAATTATATTATAAAAAACAAATAAAATAAATAATGAAATAAAAAAATAATTATGATAAAATAAACAGGGGGTGTACAAAGTGAAGAAAAAAACATTATCAATTATTTTAATATTATGCATAATAAGTATTTTTATTACAATATTTCCAAGTAAGGTAAATGCAGATAGCTATACGATAGAAAATATGGATATTCAGGCAACGGTAAATCAGGATGGTTCTGTAAGTATAGTGCAAACATTAAAATACTATTTTAATGGGATATATAATGGAATTTATATTACTATTCCCTTAAAAAAGCAGGATCCAAGCGAGGTATATATAAAAGACAATAAAATACAAGATAACCTTTATGAAGGAGATGGAGTAACAGTAGAAAGTATAAAAGTACTTAGAGATACTGGAGAAATTACATTTAAAGAGCAGGAAAATGCAAATAATGGAGATATAGGAGTATATACAAAAGATACTAATGGAAGGACTGTAACAATAAAAGCCTTTTTTCCATCAAGTTATGTGGAAGAAACATTTGAATTAAAATATACAATTCATAACTTATGTGTCAAACACAACGATATTGGAGAATTATATTACAATTTTATAGGCGGAGAATGGGAAACAACAATAGAAAACTTAAATATAGATATATATTTACCAAATAATCAAAAGGCAATAAATATATGGGGACATGGTCCAAGTAATGGCGTATCAGAAATAATGTCAAATAACCATGCATCTTTTAAAGTTTCAAATGTAAGACCAGGACAATTTGTAGCAGCAAGAGTTATTTTCGATTTATCAAATATACAAGATTCAACAAAACTATCAAAAATTACAGCAAGAGATATTATTTTTCAAAATGAAGAAGATATTACAAATAATGTAAGCTTTAAAAACATGTTAACAAATATAGCGATAATTGGCTCAATTATTTTAATAATATATTGGATAATTTTATTATTAATTTATGAAAATGATAAAAAATATGTTGTTAGTAATATAGATGAAGAAGAGCTGTTTAAAAAATATAATCCATTAATTGCAGGATGCATTCAAGGAAGTAGAAATGTTTTATCAAGAGATATAATTGCAGTAATATTAAATTTAATTAATAAAGGAAACATAAAATTAACGCTAAAGGGCAATTTAAAAGGAAAAGATACATATAAATATATTATTGAAAAAGTTCCAGAAAAAGAACAAGAAATGGATGAAATAGAGTCTTATATATATAATTGGGTATTTAATAATAATAAAGAAACCCTAGAAAAAAGACTAAAATCAATGGCTAAAGAAAGTAATGCAAATGATAAATTTAAAAACTTGGATAAATTAGCTAAAAAAGAATTAAACAAAGTAGGAGCTAATAATGCTGGAGTACCTACAGGATTAAGAATATTCAACGTTATATTATTTATAGCAGCAATTATATTTGCCATTTATCATATAACACAACAAGAATTACACTTAGAAAATATGTTAGAGCTAGTTATACTACAGTTTATGTTGCTAATGGCTCCATTAGTAGTTACATTAATATTAAATATTGTAATTAGAATTAGACATGTTATCACAAATAAAGTTCAAAAGATAACTGGACAAAAAATAGTAACAACATCTATAAGTATAAGTATATGTACAATAATAGTAATGATAATATCTTATTTAATATTTAAAGAGCCACAATTAATTTGGGATGAACTACTAGTTAGTATAACTGCATTAATTGTACTAACCGATAACTTGATGCTAAAGAATAGTGTAAAAATGATTGAAGACTATAGTAAATTAAATAGTTTAAAAGAAAAACTAGAAAACAGTTTATTAGATGAAAAAGATATTGAACATATACAATTATGGAATGAATATTTAGCATTTGCCGTTAGTTTCGGAATAGGAGAAAAAATAATTAAAAGAATAAAAGGATTATACTTAGATGACGATTTATTAAAATACATAACTCAAAATGAGGAAATGATGGATTTCATTACAAGTGATTATTATTTCTTTTATAGATATGCAAGTTTGGACAGAATCTTTTTAACTAGATATAATAGTTTTATGAAAGATGTTGCAAAAGATATGGGTTCAAGCTCAAGTTCAGGACATGGCGGAGGATTCTCCGGTGGTGGAGGATTTTCCGGAGGAGGCGGCTTCGGAGGAGGCGGTGGAGCCTTTTAACTTTGTGGGACGGACATTAATTAGAAATTAAGTCCGTCCTTAATTAAAAAACATTGCTATATAACATAATATCTGTTATAATACTGTAGTAAAATAAAGAAGTTATATACAAAAGTTAAATTTATAAGGGGGTTATATTATGGTAAAAATATATAATACAGATATCGACACAAATATAATGGAAGAAATCGATGAAATAAAAAAAGGCTGTTGGATTAATATGACAAATCCCACAGAAGGGGAAATAAAAAGTGTTTGTGGAAGTCTAATGATTCAAGAAGATTTTATTAGATATTCTTTAGATAGTGAAGAAAAAGCCAGAATAGATTATGAAGAAGATGATGATACAATACTTTTTATATTAGATGTTCCAATAAAAGAGAAGGAACATGAAAGAGAGATATATACAACAATGCCAATAGGTATAATTGTTGTCAGAGATGAGGCTATTATTACAGTTTCATTAAGAGAAATGGCTTTTATTGAAGAATTTGCAAATGGAAGAGTAAAAGGATTTTCAACATATAAGAAAAGTAGATTTGTATTACAATTAATGTTTAGAATTTCTTCAAACTATCTAGAAACATTAAAAGCCATAAACAAAGAAACAGAACAGACTGAATATACACTAAAACAATCAATGAATAATGAGGAAATATTAAAATTGTTAGATTCAGAAAAATCACTTGTATATATCACAACATCTTTAAGAGCAAATGAAGCGGTAATGGAAAGAACAGTTAAGATAAAGAATATCAAATTATACGAAGATGATGAAGATATACTAGAAGATGCAATAATAGAGAATAAACAAGCTATAGAGATGAGCAAAATATATACTGATGTATTAACTAGCTCAATGGACGCATATGCATCACTAATATCAAACAATTTAAATGGAACTATGAAGTTATTAACTTCAATTACAATTATAATAGCTATTCCAACGTTAATTGCCTCATTATGGGGAATGAATGTTAGAGTACCATTTGAATATACTGCATATGGATTTTGGATATTATGCATAATTTCAGTTGTTGTCACAATTATAGGAATTGCATTATTAAATAAGAAAGGATTATTAAGGAGGTAAAAATGCTAGCTGCAAATAATGTAACAGTAAGATTCGGGAAAAGAGCATTATATGAAGACGTTAATATCAAATTTAACAAAGGATGCTGCTATGGAATTATAGGAGCAAACGGAACAGGAAAATCTACTTTTTTAAAGGTATTATCAGGAGAGTTAGAGCCTAGCAAAGGAGATGTATCAAAAGATAAAACAGAAAGAATTTCTGTTTTAAATCAAAATCACTTTGCCTTTGAAGAATATACAGTAATAGATACTGTAGTTATGGGAAATAAAGAGCTATATGAAATAAAGACTGAAAAAGATGAAATATATGCAAAACCAGATTTCTCAGAAGAAGATGGTATGAAAGCTGCAAAATTAGAAGAAAGATTTGCAGAACTAGACGGTTGGAATGCAGAATCTGATGCAGAGCAGTTATTAAATGATTTAGGAATATCACCAGAAAAACACTATAAAATGATGAGTGAAATTGAAGCAAAAGAGAAAGTTAAAGTTTTACTTGCTCAAGCACTTTTTGGCAATCCAGACATATTATTATTAGACGAGCCAACAAATGACTTGGATTTAAAAACTATTTCATGGCTGGAAGAATTCTTAATTAATTTCGAAAATACAGTAATTGTTGTATCTCATGATAGATATTTCCTAAATAAAGTATGTACTCACATTTGTGATGTGGATTATGGGGAAATTAAAGTTTATCCTGGAAACTATGATTTTTGGTATGAATCAAGTCAATTAATTCAAAAGCAAATGAGAGAACAAAATAAAAAGAAAGAAGAAAAGATTAAGGAATTACAAGAATTTATTGCAAGATTTAGTGCAAATGCCTCAAAATCTAAGCAAGCGACTTCAAGAAAGAAATCATTGGAAAAAATACAATTGGATGAAATAAAGCCATCTAATAGAAAATATCCATATGTGGATTTTAAACCGGATAGAGAGCCAGGAAATGAGATTTTAGAAGTAAAGAATCTTTCTAAAACAATAAATGGAGAAAAAATATTAGATAATATATCATTTAAAGTAAAAGATAAAGATAAAATAGCTGTATTAGCAGAGAATGAAAATGCAATAACTGTATTATTTCAGATTTTAGCTGGAGAGTTAGAACCAGATGAAGGAGAAATAAAATGGGGAACAACAATAACAAATAGTTATTTCCCAAAAGATAACAATTATTTATTTAATTCAAATGAAAGTATTACAGATTGGCTTAGAAAATATTCAAAAGATCCTGATGAAACATATGTTAGAAGCTTTTTAGGAAGAATGTTATTCTCAGGAGAAGAAGCGCTAAAAGCTGTGAATGTATTATCTGGAGGAGAAAAAGTTAGATGTGTACTTTCAAAAGTAATGTTATCTGGAGCAAATTTCTTAATATTTGATGAACCAACTAACCATTTAGATATGGAAGCTATAACATCATTAAATGAAGGAATGAAAAGATTTAAAGGAAATATGTTATTTACATCACATGACCATCAATTAATGCAAACAGTAGCAAATAGAATATTTGATATTAGAAAAGATGGATTTGTTGATAAAGAACAAACATATAATGAATACTTAGGAATTGAATAAAAAACGAAAGACCCCTTGGAAAACCAAGGGGTAGAGTTTTGTGTACAGCCGTTAATATTGTGGTGAAAAGACTGGCTTGTCACACCATATTGTGGGTACCCAACCGACACCTTCTAGTTCCCAGAGGGAGAAACCGCACTCAACCCGATGGCCGAGTATCGTATATTTTTCTCCAGGTTGAAGAACGTCAGTGTTTACCTTACAAAAAGGTAATGGAAGAGAAGCCTTCCCAATAAACGTTACTGTTGCTTTCCGACCCATGATGGGTCACCTCCTAACAAAATATTGTAATAATTATTATATCACCAATAAGACAAAAAGTCAAATTGTGTGAAAAAATTGGAAGTAATTTATGAAAGAAATGTGATAATGTCTTAAGTAAAGAAATGAGAAAATGTCCCAACTAAAAAATATTTGTTCTCTTAAATGATATAATTAAAAACATCATTTAAAACTAAGGAGGACAATATGAGAAAGGTGGAACTCTCATTGAAAGAAAAACAAAAGTATGAAATTATTAAAAAATTAGTTGAAACTAATGGTAACAAAGAACGTGCTAGAATCAAATTGGGGCTAAAAAGTATTAGGCAAATTAATAGATTAATTGCTGGTTACAAAGAATATGGTAAAGAATTTTTTATTCATGGTAATAGAGGAAGAAAGCCTAAACATGCCTTAACTGATGAATTTA
>CALXVF010000066.1 GCA_944391895.1 uncultured Clostridia bacterium | reverse complement strand
GGAAGCTTTTTTGATAATTTAGATTGCTTTGATGGCCTAAACGAAAATAGGAGGTTTTGTATGGTAAAAGATATGGAAACAATCGTTAATCTTTGCAAATCAAGAGGATATATTTATCCTGGTTCAGAAATTTATGGAGGATTAGCAAATACATGGGATTATGGTCCTTTAGGTGTTGAACTTAAGAATAATGTTAAAAATTTATGGAGAAAGAAATTTATTCAGGAGAAGAAGGATATAGTTGGATTGGATGCGGCAATCCTTATGAACCCAGAAACATGGGTTGCATCAGGGCATTTATCTGGTTTTTCAGACCCACTAATAGATTGTAAAGAATGTAAAACTAGACATAGAGCAGATAAGCTAATTGAAGAATGGGCTCATGAAAAAGGAAAAGATTTAGTGGCAGATGGTTTTAGTGATGAAGAGTTAGTTAATTATATTAAAGAAAATAATATACCATGTCCTAACTGTGGAAAAACAAATTTTACAAGCATAAGAAAATTTAATTTGATGTTTAAAACTTTTCAAGGAGTTACAGAAGATTCTACAGCGACAGTATATTTAAGACCAGAAACAGCTCAGGGAATTTTTGTCGATTTCAAAAATGTGTTAAGAACAACAAGAAAAAAGATGCCAATGGGTATTGCACAAATTGGTAAAGCTTTTAGAAATGAAATAACACCTGGTAATTTTACTTTTAGAACTCGTGAGTTTGAACAAATGGAACTTGAATTTTTCTGTAAGCCAGGAACAGATTTAGAATGGTTTGCTTATTGGAAAGAGTTCTGTAAAAAATGGCTTTTAGATTTAGGAATGAAAGAAGAGAATATTAGATTAAGAGATCACTCAAAAGAAGAACTAGTATTTTACAGTAAGGCTACAACAGATATAGAATTTGCTTTTCCTTTTGGATGGGGTGAATTATGGGGTATAGCCGATAGAACAGACTATGATTTAACTCAACATATGAATCATTCAAAAGAGGATTTGAGCTACTTAGACCCAGAAACAAATGAAAGATATGTGCCTTATGTAATAGAACCTTCTTTAGGAGCAGATAGAGTAACTTTAGCTTTCTTATGTAATAGTTATGAAGTAGAAGATTTAGGAGAAGGAGATTCAAGAGTAGTATTACATTTACATCCAGCTTTAGCTCCATATAAAGTTGCAATATTGCCTTTATCTAAAAAATTAAGTGATAAGGCCAATGAGATTTTTGATAATCTATCTAAGAAATTTGCTTGCGACTATGATGAGGCTGGTTCTATAGGAAAAAGATATAGAAGAGAAGATGAAATAGGTACACCATATTGTATTACTGTAGATTTTGATACTTTAGAAGATAATCAAGTTACTATTAGAGATAGAGATACAATGGAACAAATAAGAATTCCAATAGATAAAGTAGAAAAATATATTAATGAAAAAATAGATTTTTAAGGATATGAATATGAAAGTTATAATAGGGAAAAATGCAGGTTTTTGCTATGGTGTGAAAAGGGCAGTAGATGGAGCTAAAAAAGAGTTAGAAAAAAATAAAAAAGTATATTGTTTAGGAGAACTTGTACACAATAAAGAAGTAGTAAATAGCTTAGAAGAAAAGGGTTTAATTACTATCGATAATATAAAAAAAGCAGAAGGAACATGCATAATAAGAGCACATGGAGAACCTAAAGAAACATACGATTTGGCTAAAAAATTAAATATAAATTTAGTAGATTTTACTTGCCCAAATGTACTTAAAAATCATAAATTGGTTCAAGAATATTACGAAAATGGTTATTATACTATACTACTTGGAACTAGTACTCATCCAGAAAATATAGGAACTATAAGCTATTGCGATGGATATGGAACTTGCATTGATATAGAAGAACTAGAGAATGTGTTAGAAGAAATCAATCAGAAAGAAATTGAAAAGATATTTGTTTTAGCACAAACCACATATAGTATAAAAAAATTTGAAGAATGTTCAAAGAAAATTAAGGAAAAACTTAATAGCAAAGAAATAGAAATAAAAAATACAATATGTAATGCAACAGAAATTAGACAAAAAGAGACTGAAGAACTATCTAAAAAAGTAGATTACATGATAATAGTAGGTGGAAAAAATAGCTCTAATACAAAGAAACTATATGATATAGCAAAAAGCAATTGTGACAATGTTGCGTTAGTGGAAAAAATACCTGAAATAAATTTGAAAGAATTAGAAATATATGACAAAGTTGGAATAATGGCAGGAGCTTCAACTCCAAATGAGTCTTTCGAACTTTAGGAATGTTCCTAAAGTTCTTTTTTATGTATCAACTTCATTAATTCTGCATATAATTTATGGGAGGAAAATTAATATGTGTGGAATTGTAGGTTTTACAAATTATAATGGAAATATGAGAAATGAAGAAGCACAAAAGGTGCTTGAAAACATGAACAATACATTAAGAAGAAGGGGACCTGATGAAAATGGAATTTATGTAAAAGAGGATATCTGCATAGCTCACAGTAGATTAATAGTTATAGACCCCGAAGGTGGAAAACAGCCGATGATATGCAAGTATTTGGGTAATACTTATGTGATTACATATAATGGTCAAATATATAATGCAAAAGAATTAAGAAAAACGTTAGAAGAAAGTGGATTCGCTTTTGAAGGTCATAGTGACACAGAAGTACTATTAAAAGCATTTATTTACTATGGTTATAATGTTGTAAATTATTTAAATGGAATTTTTGCATTCGCGATATGGAATGAAGGTAAAAAAGAATTATTTTTGGCGAGAGACCATTTTGGGGTAAAAACATTATTTTACTCAATAAAAGATAATCAACTGATATTTGCCTCAGAAATAAAAGCATTATTTGAATATCCTAGTATATATCCTAAAATAGATAAAACAGGTATTTCAGAGTTGTTTGGCGTGGGACCAGCGCATACACCAGGAGAGGGAGTTTTTAAAGGAATAGAAGAACTAAAGCCAGCTAACTTTATGGTATTTAATAGAAGCGGAATTAAAATTCAAGAGTATTGGAGATTAAAGAGTAAAGTTCATACAGACGATTTTGAAACTACATGTACAAAAGTCAAAGATTTACTAACTGATTCAATTGAAAGGCAACTAGTGTCTGATGTTCCATTATGTACATTTTTATCTGGTGGATTGGATTCAAGCATAATTACACTTTACACCGCAAATTATTGTAGAAAAAACAATCTTCCGATGATTGATACTTATTCAGTAGATTATGTAGATAATGATAAAAACTTTGAGAAAACAGATTTTCAACCAAATTCAGATAGCGAATATATAAATTTAATTACTCAAAAACTTGGAACTAAGCATCATACAATATATTTAGATACGCCAGAACTTGCAGATAGTCTAAAAGATGCTATGCTAGCAAGAGATTTACCAGGAATGGCTGATGTAGATTCTTCACTTTTACTATTTTGTAAAAACGTAAAGAAAAATGCAACTGTTGCGATTATGGGAGAATGTGCTGATGAAATCTTTGGAGGTTACCCATGGTTCTTTAGAGAAGATGCACTTACAAGTGGAACTTTCCCATGGTCAATAAATATCTCTGGCAGACAACATTTATTAAATCCAGAAATAGAAAAGAAAATTGATTTAAAACAATATATAGATTATAGATATAATGAAACTTTGAATGAAGTAGAACTTTTAGAAACAGATACTGAAGAGACAAAAGAAAAAAGAAAAATTACTTATTTAACAATGTATTGGTTTATGCAAACATTGCTTGCTAGAACAGATAGAATGGGTATGTATAATGGGTTTGAATTAAGAGTTCCTTTCTGCGATTATCGTTTAGCGGAATATGTATGGAATATTCCATGGGAAACTAAATCTTTAAATGGTAGAGAAAAAGGACTATTAAGATATATTATGAGAGATGAATTACCAAAAGAAATTGTAGAGAGAAAGAAAAGCCCATATCCTAAAACATGGAATCCAACATACTTAAATAAAGTAAAAGGAATGCTAAGTAAAATAATGGCTGATGAAAATGCTCCAATTACTGATTTACTAAATAAAGAGGATATACTAGAAATTTTAAATACTGATGGTAAATATTTTACAAGACCATGGTTTGGCCAGCTTATGACAGGACCTCAACTTATGGCATATCTTTGCCAAGTAAACATGTGGCTTGAAACATATAAACCAGAGATTGAGATTTAATACTATACAATAAAACAGGTTGCATTATGCAACCTGCTTTATTGATTGTGCTATTATCCCCACCAATCCGGAACTCTGCCTACGTCCCATCCGTTTTCATCATATAATATACGATCTATTACCTTATATGTTTTTCCATTTACCGCAATACATACAGAAAATACTGTCGTCATCAATTTTAAAAAAATTTCAAATCCTTAGTAATCTCACATGTACCACCATTACTTTCAAAATATGTTTGAATAGCATCAATAAGTTCTTGAGCATTAGTATAATTATCCATATTTACGAGCTTTAAATTTGGAGTAGGAGTATCATCACCAGAATAACTAATGCTATGGCTTAAAATGTTATTATTTTCATCATATTCAATGTAATAAGTGTATTTTGTATTATCTAAAGAACAATATAAATAAGTATAATCCGTAGAAACTTCAGAAACCATTTCACTTGTAGTATATTGACCTGTCTTAGAACTTACCACAAACGAAAAAATAATAAATAATAAAATAATGCCAAAAATGATTATTATAGCAATACCTAAAATTTTAAGTATTTTAATAATTAACCCCGCCAACTTTTCAGTGTTGCTGATTTTTTCAACCAAAATATTCTGAACATCATTATCTGCTAATTCATCCAAACTAATTTTAAAAATATTTGCAATTTGTTTAGCTTGAATAATATCTGGAACAGTTTGCCCTAATTCCCAATTAGAAATAGTTTGTCTGGTAACATCCAACTTTTCAGAAAGTTCCTCTTGAGATAATCCAGCTTTCTTTCTTAATTCACAAAGTTTATTTCCAAATTCCATAAAATCCTCCTTTCAAAGATATTCTATAATTTCAAGAATAAAAAATCTATCAAATCATTTTGGAATGTGCGCAAATTTTTTTTACATTTACTATATTAGCATAAAAAGACGAACGAAACAATAAATCTAATTGACAAATAAAAGGAACAAATATAAAATGAAAACAAATTTATAAGAATATAATTATATTTTCATAAATACTATACCTTATGAGGTGATAAAAATGATAAAATTTACTAAAATGGAAGGATTGGGTAATGATTATGTATATATTGATTGTACCAATCAAGAATTAAAAAAATTACCAGAACTGGCTAAAATGGTAAGTGATAGACATTTTGGAATAGGTTCTGATGGACTAATTCTTATAAAGAAAAGCAAAGTCGCTGATTTCAGAATGCAAATGTTTAATAGTGATGGAACAGAAGCTGAAATGTGTGGAAATGGAATTAGGTGTGTTGGTAAATATGTATATGATAAAGGTTTAACAGACAAAACAACTTTAAAAATTGAAACACTTGCAGGAATTAAAGTGCTTAATTTGAATTTAGAAAATGGAAAAGTTAAGACAGTAAAAGTAGATATGGGAGAGCCAATATTAGATTATAAGTTAATTCCAGCCAAGGACGGAAAAATATATAAATCAAAAGATGAAATAAAATTCTATAAAGTTAATATAAACATTGAAGAGGATTTAAAAGAATTAACTTGTGTTTCTATGGGAAATCCTCATGGAATAGATTTTGCAAACAATATTGAAAAATTAAAAATTGAAAAATATGGACCAATAATAGAATCAGATAAGCATTTTCCAAACAAAGCAAATGTCGAATTTATTGAGATTTTAGATAAGCACAATATTAAAATGAGAGTTTGGGAGAGAGGAGCAGGAGAAACACTTGCTTGTGGCACAGGTGCTTGTGCATCTGTTGTTGCAAGTGTCTTAAATGGATATACAGAAAGAAATGTAACAGTAGAACTTCTTGGAGGCAAGCTAGAAATCGAGTGGAACAAAGAAGATAATCATGTATATATGACAGGACCTGCAACAAAAGTTTTTGAGGGTGAATTATAATTTTAGAAGGAATAAAAGAAATAGGAATAAAAGTACAGTTGAAGCAATGGAAAGAATTAAGAAAAATTTAAAATAGATATTGTAATAAATTTAATAAAAAATGGAAATACTTATATTAAAATTTTATATTGGGGACGGATCTTTTTCGAAAATATTTTCAATCAAAGACCGTCCCTCATTGAAAAAACTAAATAAAATTGACCGATTTGTACAAAAGGTCATTGAAATTTTGACATAAATGTAATATAATTATGATAAATTTGCTAAAATACTGAAAGGAAGATGAAAGATGATAGGCTCAGGGTTAGATATAGGTATTGATTTAGGAACAGCAACAGTAGTTGCATGTGTTAAAGGGAAAGGAATAGTATTAAGAGAACCCTCAGTTGTAGCAATGAATAAAAATACGAATGAAGTGTTAGCAGTTGGAAAAGATGCAAGGAAAATGATTGGACGTACACCAAGTAATATATTAGCAATAAGACCACTTAGAGAAGGTGTTATTTCAGACTTTTCAGCCACTTCAAAAATGTTGAAATATTTTATAAATAAAGCATGTAATAAAAATACATTTGGTGGATTTAGAATGATGATATGTGTACCATCACAAATTACAGAAGTAGAGAAAAGAGCAGTTATAGATGTTGCAATGCAAGCAGGAGCCAAAAAAGCATATTTAATAGAAGAACCAGTAGCAGCTGCAATTGGTGCTGGTATAGATATTGCAAAACCATGTGGAAATTTAGTAGTTGATGTTGGAGGAGGAACAACAGATATTG
>CALXVF010000065.1 GCA_944391895.1 uncultured Clostridia bacterium | reverse complement strand
ATTATATGGTGATTATGGAAATATTCAAGTATTAAAATATAGAATGGAGAAAAGAGGAATTGCACTAATTGTAGATAAATATAGTATAGAAGATGAAGAGCCAGACTTTTCTGCCTATGATATAATATTTGCAGGTGGTGGAGCAGATAATGAACAAACAATATTATCTGATGACTTAATAAAGTATAAAGATAATATAAGAAAAGCTATAGATTCAGGAACATTCTTTTTATTAATATGTGGAGCATATCAGTTATTTGGAAAATATTATAAAGGTGTAGAAGGAAATGTCATTCCTGGATTAGAAGTATTTGGTTATTATACAGAAGCTGAACCAGATAGAAAGAAAAGATGTATTGGAAATATAGTTATAGATGTAAATATAGGAAATATTCAAACTAAAGTAATAGGATTTGAAAACCACGGTGGACAAACATACAATGTAAATAGTCCTTTTGGAAAAGTAGTTTATGGAAATGGTAATAAATTTGAAGATAGTATAGAAGGATTTATGAAAGAAAATGTAATAGCTACATATTTACATGGACCATTACTTTCAAAAAATCCTGTGATTGCAGACCATATTATTTCATACTGTTTGCAAAGGAAATATAAAGAAAATATAGAACTAGAAAAATTAGATGATACATTTGAAGAAAAATGTAGAGAACAATTATTAGAAAAATTTAAAAAAGAATAAATAAAGAAATCCCCCGCCCAGCTGTTGCCGAGCGGGGGATAAGGATTAGATCGTTGATAAATCCTTAAATGTGTTGATTGTCTCCCAGAAGAGGAGCTCATTATTTTTGGCATCATTGTCATGAGAACCAACAATGGTCATGACTGAACTGCAGAATGAGCACTGAATGAACCCATATGCAGTTTCAACGGTGAAAACCGTAGCCTCTTCCGGAATGTTATCGCAATCAGCAGCCGCCATCACATCTTCCCTGAAGTCTCTGATAATATCTCTAAGTTGAGATTCTGTCAGAGCGGAGATGGGTGTAATTTCTACTTTGAACCGGGGCTTGCTGGCAATGTTCACCACGAACAATGCAGATGAATTGTCCCCAAAGTAGTAGAGCATGTGCAACTGCGCATCGAAGACATTCATGATTTTCAACATTTAACAACATCCTTTCTTACTCCACAATAAAGTGGTTAGTACATTTCATTATACCACAAAAAGAAGAATGAGTCAAATGAAATTAAAACAATTTAATAATAGCATGTAATATAGAATCATCTTCACTTTTCATTACAATAATATAAGAATCATGTTCTTTGTAAAGATATGACTTTACAGTATCTCCATATTTTAGCTCTCTCTTATATAAGATTTCAACATTATTTAATTCTTCTCCATCATATACTTCATCTGGTAGTAATTCATAAGCAATATTTAAATAATTCAAATTGTGAACATGTTTATTTAAATCTAAATCAAATCTACGAATTTTATAAGTATCCACATTTATAGGAGTAGAATCAGGTTCAGATAGTTTAGGAACATCATTAATTCCAAAAACTGATTCATAGTAGAATCCATGATAAATTTCACTTATGTTATCAGGCATTTTGGCAATTTTACCCTTTGTTGTGTCAACTAAACACCACTTAGAAGTTGCAATAGCACATAAAGTTCCATCTTCATCAAATATTTTAAAATCTCTAATTACAAAAATTTTACTTGAGAAATTTCCCCAAGTTTGAACTTTTATATTCTTGTCAGCTTTAATTCTTTTTATAACTTTAAGCTTCCAATTCAAAAGTACCCAAGTTAAATTTTCCTTGGATAAATCCTCAAAGGTATAGTGAACATAAGCACTATGAGCTCCTGCTACATTTTCTAATATAGACAATATAGATTTATTGGTAAGAACATCATAAATTCCAGTTTGAGAAAAACTGGTTCTGTAAATATCTTCAAAAATTCCATTTTCTAATTTTGGTTCTGTTAACATATTATCCTCCTGCATAAAAAACAAAAATATTATATCACAAATTATAAAAATGTGCTATAATATTTTTATTATGTTAGAAAAATGTGAAATTTGTCCAAGAAAATGTAAAGTGAATAGAATAAATGGAGAAAAAGGTTTTTGCAATGCTGGAGATAAAGTGAAGTTAGCATTAGTGTCATGCCACGATTTTGAGGAACCTTGTATTAGTGGGGTTGGTAAAAATACAAAATCATCTGGAACTGTATTTTTTAGTAATTGTAATTTAAGATGTGTATTTTGCCAAAACCATGAAATAAGCAGTAGCGGTAAAGGCAAGGAAATTACAGTTCAAAGACTTGCAGAAATTTTTATAGAGCAACAAAATAGAAAAGTAAATAATATTAATTTGGTAACTCCAACAATGTATATTCCTCAGATTATACAAGCAATAGAAATAGCCAGAAGTAAAGGCTTAAATATTCCAATAATATATAATTCAAATGGATATGAAAATGTAGAAGCACTAAAAATGCTAGAAGGTTATATAGATGTATATTTGCCAGATTTAAAATATTATTCAGATGAAATAGCAATAAAATATTCATCTGCTCCTAATTATTTTAAAATTGCTACAGAGGCAATAAAGGAAATGTATAGACAAGTTGGAAATCCTGAGTTCGACGAAAATGGAATAATAAAAAAAGGAGTAATCATTAGACATTTAATACTTCCTAATTATATTCAAAATACTAAAAGAATACTAAAATGGATAAAAGAAAATATGCCAGAAGGTATTTATGTAAGTGTAATGGCACAATACTTTCCAACATATAAGGCAAAAGAAATGGAAAAGATAAATAGAAAAATTAATATAAAAGAGTATAAAGAAGTAGAAAATTACTTATATACATTAGGTATAGAGAATGGATATATGCAAGAATTGGGAAAACATGAAGAAGAGTATGTTCCAGAGTTTGATTTTAGGGGAATATAAAAATTACAAAATATTCACAAAGAAGTATAAAAATGTACATATAGGTATAATATTATAAGTAATTGTATATATAATAATTTTTCGGTTACTTGCGGTCGCAGCTAAAATTCTTCGAATTTTACAGCTCCAAACGCACTTCACTGGAATTCTTCCAGCTCGTTTGAACGCTTACGCGTAACCTCAAAATCATTATATAGACAATAAATATAGGAGATGTAAAATGTTAGAATTAAAAGATATTAAGAAAGATTATATTACATCAAATGAAACTGTCCAGGCGTTAAAAGGTATAAGTATAAAATTTAGAGAAAATGAATTTGTAGCCATTTTAGGGCAAAGTGGATGTGGTAAAACTACTCTATTAAATATAATAGGAGGATTGGATCATTATACAAGCGGTGATTTAATAATTAATGGAAAATCCACAAAAGAATTTAAAGATAAGGATTGGGATACTTATAGAAATCATAGTATAGGATTTGTATTTCAGAGTTATAACTTAATACCACATCAAAGTATATTGTCAAATGTAGAGCTTGCACTTACAATATCAGGTGTTTCAAAAAGGGAAAGAAAGAAAAGAGCTATAGAAGCATTAGAAAAGGTTGGGTTGGGAGATAAACTACATAAAAGGCCAAATGAATTATCTGGTGGACAAATGCAAAGAGTTGCTATTGCAAGAGCAATTGTAAATAATCCAGATATTATACTAGCAGATGAACCAACTGGAGCATTGGACACAAAAACTAGTGTCCAGGTTATGGATATACTGAAAGAAATATCAAAAGAACATCTAATTATAATGGTAACACATAATCCAGATTTAGCGGCAAAATATGCTACAAGAACAGTCAAAATACTTGACGGAAATATTATAGATGATAGTAATCCATATGACGGAAAAGAAAATGAAGAAAAAGAAGATAGCAAAAAGAAAAAGCCTTCAATGAGTTTCTTAACTGCATTATCATTAAGTTTGAATAACTTGATGACCAAAAAAGGAAGAACAATATTAACTGCATTTGCAGGAAGTATAGGTATTATAGGAATAGCTCTTATATTATCACTTTCGGCAGGAGTGCAGAATTATATATCAAGTATAGAGGAAGATACACTTGCTTCTTATCCGGTAATTTTGCAAGAATCCACAGTTGATTTAGGTGGTATGATGGTAGGACTTATGGAAGAAGCCGAAGGAAACAAAAATGAGACTAAGGAAGAAAATAAAATATATTCAAGAGACATAATGGATTCAATGCTAACCACAATGTCAAGTGAAGTAAAAACTAATAACCTTGCTAAGTTTAAAAAATATATAGAAACAACTGATAAAATAAAGCCTTATGCAAATGCTATTAAATATAGTTATGATTTAGATTTAAACATATATAAGTCAGATACATCAAATGGAGTAGTAAAAGTTAATCCAAGCCAAGTTATGAATACTATTGGAATGGATAGCATGGTAGAAGCGGGAAATCAAATGTATGGTTCTACTATGATGAGTGATGTAAATGTATTTAGTGAACTTTTTGATAATAGGGAAATGTTAGATTTGCAATATGAACTACTACAAGGTAAATGGCCAGAAAATTATGATGAAGTAGTTGTAATTGTTGATAAAGATAATGAAATAAGTGATTACACATTGTATTCATTAGGACTAAAAAATCAAGACGAACTAAAAGATAAGATGACAAAAATACAAAATGGAGAACAAGTTGATGAAAATGAGGGAAGTTCGTATACTTATGATGATTTATTGAATTTATCTTTTAAAATATTGCTAAATGCGGATTTATATAATAAAGAAAATGGTGCATGGGTAGACAAAAGTGAAAATGAGGAATATCTAAAGGAAAAATTAGAAAGTGCAGAAGAATTAAAAGTAGTTGGAATAATAAAACAAAAAGAAGAAAGTGTAAGTAGCAATACTCAAGGTGGAATAGGCTATACAAAATCTTTAGTTGAACATGTAGCAAATAAAGCAAATGAAACAGACATAGTAAAAGAGCAAAAAGATAATCCGGATATAAATGTATTTACAGGATTAGAATTCCCAAAGAATGGAGAAGAAGAGGATTTTAGCTTAGACAGCTTAACAACTGAACAAAAAATGGCACTAGCATCAATGAATGCTGAAGATTTAAGTAAATTAATGGAAGCATACGCAGAAAATAGTGAGGCTTCTTATGAAAATAATTTAGAAAAATTGGGCGTTATCGACTTAAATTCTCCAAGCGCAATAAATATTTATCCGAAAGATTTTGATTCAAAAGAAGCAATATCTAATAGCATAACAGAATATAATAACAACCAAGAAAATGAAAATGATAAAATAAATTATACAGATACAATAGGAATTATGATGAGTTCTGTATCAACAATTGTAGATACAATAAGCTATGTATTAATTGCATTTGTTGCTATATCATTAGTAGTTTCATCTATAATGATAGGAATTATAACATATATATCTGTATTAGAAAGAACAAAAGAAATAGGAATTTTAAGAGCAATTGGTGCTTCAAAAAGAGATATTTCAAGAGTATTCAATGCAGAAACTTTTATAACAGGTTTAGTATCAGGATTAATAGGAATAGGGGTAACAATACTTCTTACTATACCAATTAATAGTATAATTATGTCAGTTACAGGAGTTAATGTAGAAGCATTTTTACCTTGGCAAGCTGGAATAATATTAGTATTAATAAGTATGTTCCTAACAATAATTGCTGGATTAATTCCATCGAGAATGGCAAGTAAAAGAGACCCAGTAAAGGCTTTAAGAACTGAATAGATGATTTGATTGCGAACAAAAAAATAAATGTTCGCAATCAATTTGCTTTTTTATGTAAAATGATGTATAATGTAATGTATGCAAAAATCCATATTTTACTTTAGTGCAATGGCACTAAAAATTTACAGTGAGGAGGAATTTGCATGTTGAAAACACAGGTGAACCGGGTAAACGTACTTGAGGACGGAACAGACAGATTGGGGTTAATAAACTTAGAAAAAATTCCAATCAAAGAAAGTGTTAAGATTAAGCACGGAAAGAGAATTTTTGTTCCTATGGAATTTTCGGCATTAGGAATGCCGATACTCACCGGAACTATGTTGGAGGAATATTTACACTATTCTGATATAGTGGGACCTGAAGTCATAGTTCAGTACGAAGAGGATAGTATTGAAACGCCTCCAAGCCTGACGGAAAATAGCGTCAAAGTGTTCATGGAGAACAATTCACTTCGCGATTTAGCTCTTTGGCATCAGAAACATGCTTACAATGAGAAAAAAGGAGGCTATTATTGGTTGTTGGATTCCCGCGAGGTTGTCGTGGGGGAACGTTATGTACTAACTCCAGATGCGAAACTTCTGGTAATTGACAGATTAGAGAAATATCCGATGACACCATATGCAGAATTGAAAAGCTACGACGTATTTAAAAAGGATGTTAAATCAATAAGATCTCTTGATATCATGACTGTTTTGAGATACTGGACATGTCCAGTATGTGGGGAAAAATTTTCTGTTACAGAGTGTGTAAAGTGGGAATTCGAGTTGTCTAAGGACGGACCAGTTCACATTAGGTGCGACAACAAATAAACTGTAAAAGGGCGGAGGGGCATCCCTCCGCCTTGAGTTTTATTCATAAGTTTGGTTGGGGTACTAAGATTCGAACTTAGGAATGTCGGAGTCAGAGTCCGATGCCTTACCGCTTGGCGATACCCCAATGTTAATACTTAAATAATATAGCACAAAAATATATCAAATGCAATAGAAAAAGAACAAAAGAATTGACAATTTTAGCATAAGCAAGTACAATATTAACATAATAAAGGAGAATTATGGATAAGCAAATAGAATTAACCAAAATGCAAAATGATGAGGATAAAATATTAATAGCAAAAGTAGTAGATAAAATAAAATTTGTAGAAAGCAGAAATA
>CALXVF010000064.1 GCA_944391895.1 uncultured Clostridia bacterium | reverse complement strand
ATTTTCATTTCTGTATTTAGAAATCCTTCAATAACTACTATTTTATTTTTTTCTAGTTTCCTATAACATTTATCTGCCATTTTATCATATGCTAATATTTCTATTTCTGAATTATTATTTAATATTCCCTTTATTTTGCATACTGCATTTTTCTTATCTTTTGGTAGAAACTTATATTTTATTTCCAATATTTCTACAGTTATATATACTCTATTCATATTTTTTCCTTATATTAATTAAATAATGCTCATATTTTGGCCTTTGTTACTCATACAAGCATCATATATATATGTTTACCTAAATTAGGAAGGGATAAACTTCTTTAATATCTAATATTTTGCTGTATATATTCCTTAAAATATATAATCTGAAATAATATTAGAGTGTGGCACGAGCTGAATTGTTGCCGTTGTTGTTGTTCGCATTGTTATTGTTGCGGTCTGCTGCCGGATTACTTGAGCCGGAATTGTTGTAGTTGCCTCCACGATTAACGCGGTTGTTAGTAGAGTTCGCCTTACAGTTTATCCCCATGTTTTAACTTTCAAAAATTTTTTGTTCTAGATTTCTAGTATTTGCTATCTTTAAGTATCCCATATGACCTGCTAAGTACTTTTTAGCTTCTTTGCTTGATATATTACCACATCTTATTTCATATTTTAATAATTTTACTTTTTTCTTTAGTTTCTTTTTTCCTTTATCTCTTATCTTTAGTCTATATTCATTTATTTTATATCCGCAATAATTCACTCCTTGCGTACTTTTGAATATTTGTGTTTTATTGTTTAAGTCCAATTCTAAATTGTCTTTTAAAAACTTTTTTATTTTTTCAAGAGCTAATATTGCTTCTTCTTTAGTTTTTACAAATAAAATTGCGTCATCCATATACCTACTAAAATATTTTATATGTAATACATGTTTTATATATTTATCCATTTCATTTAAATATATATTTCCGAAACATTTGTGAACTATAATTTCCAATTTCTATTCCTACTTGCTTTTCTTGTATGTATAGTATTTGAGTTATTAAGCCAAATACTTTTTTATCCACAATGTTTCTTTTTAATATCTTTAATAATATTTCTTTATTAATGCTATTAAAGAATTTTTTAACATCCATTTTTAATATATAATAGTTTCCCCATATTTTTTTACAATGCTTCATCATTTTTTGCATATCTAAACAAGCTTTATGCATTCCCCTTCCTTCTATACATGCATAGGTCGTATTTATAAACTTTGGAATATATACTGGTTTTATAAAATTATCTACTAACCATCTATTTACTATTCTATCTATATATTTTGCTTTTTCTATTTTTCTTACCTTTGGCTCATATATGTAAAATGATGTGTACATACTTGGTCTATATGTATTATTTTTTAATTCTTCTAGTAAATTAAGTATATATTCTTCGCTTTTTAAATTAAATAGTATTATTTCTTTTCTATGTCCTTTAGATTTTTTGCTTAATTTATGAGCTTCCATCAGCTTCTCGTATGTAAGACATTTATTCCATTTATTTCTTAGTGTTTTTGGCATAGTACTTTATTAATCCCCCTAGTATTTTTCCTATTTCTAATAATAATTCAATTGCAATATTAAATTTCTTTTCATCAATCCATCTATTATTTTTCATTATTCTCAAATATACTCTTTGGCAGTTTATTTTTGCATCTATACTATTTAGGTAATATAGTTTCCTACTATTTTCTATTTTTTGTATATATAAAATATTTTCTATTGTTTGATACATTGAACTTTTAAATTCATTTCCTATACTATATTTTTCTGTTCTAGGAATTTTTAGTAACATATTTAATATATATTCAATATATTTTTCATACTTTGGTATCAACTGTAGTTCCTTTTCCATCTTTTTTCTGCCTCTCTGTTAATATTTTATATATATTTCTTTGATCTTCATTTTTCCATGGATTATATCCATTACATTTACTACAGTCTAAGCAATTTGCAATAATATGATTTGGTTTTCCATCAAAGTTATATTCTAAAGTAATTTCTTTTTTCTCTTTTGAATAGTCGTATATAGAAAAACTATAACCTAAATTTTCTAGTTCATCTATATATTTTAGTATGGATTGTAATGGTATACCAACTTTGCAAAGTTTTTCTTTTTGACATGTTAACTTTAACCCTAATAATTTATTTAGCATTATTGCATCTTTACCCAATGCTACAAAAAATGCTCCACATTTAGACATAATAATTCTATCTTTTTCTTGTTTTTGTAATTTTTCAATTAATTCTATATATTTCATATTCCTACCTCATTCTTTCTGACTGTCCTTATTTTTTTGCAAAAAATAAGGACTAGTCCGGTAGGACTAGTCCGGTAGGAACGACCTTTAGCTTACGCTATAAGACCGTTTCCTACCTACTATTTATAAAATTAAAATTTTGCGCTTCGTTGTACGAACACTATTTTCATTGGCACTGAAAGTGCCAATACAGCGTACAGTACTACGCTATATAAAGTGTGGCACGAGCTGAATCGCTGCCGTAGCTGCTGCCCGCACGGCTATTGCCGCGGTCTGCCGCCGGACTACTTGAGCCGGAATTGTCGCAGCTGCCTCCACGAAGTACGCGGTAGTTAGTAGAGTACGCCTCTTGTGTCCAGTCATAGTAATTTCCTGCTAAGTCAAATATCTCGTTTGCCTTATATGTTGAAACTGAACCTGTATTTATTGGTGAGCCACTGTAATTTCCCCATGAGCTTGAATCTGTATCTGTATTATATCCACATTTATTTAACCAGCTCATTGTTTCATCCCACTGGCATCCATATATCATTGTACTTTTTACATCTGTATTATTTTTTATTACATTTTGGCATGCTTTATATAGTCCATACCAATTTCCTGCTTCGCTTGATGAAGCTGTAAGCACATCTCCTGCCTTTACTGTTGGAGTTTCTACTGTTCCGGTTAGTTCATATCTTCCTATCCAAAATCCATGATATTTTTTTACACTAACACTCATTGCTTTATATTCTGCAACCATACTATCTGCCATGGCTTTTGTACTTCCAAATCCTAATATGTTTTGATAATATTGTGGATTTGTATCATAACTAGTTAATACATCTGGCTCTCTTATTCCAGTCGTTCCTGGTGCTCCTGATGTATATGAATCTCCATTTCTTTGTCTTAACTTACTATATATATTTGTTGTTGTTTCTACTCCTGTTAATGTTGCTGGTTCTTCTCCTTCTGGTATTTCTTCAAACATTGTACTTGGGTCATCTACTGGCACCCATACGAATTCATTTGTTCCATCTGTTATTATTATTCCTTCATCTACTACTGTATTTGAGTCTGGGTGTACACTAAAATCTTTTGGTATTGTTACCTCTTTTCCATTATCATCTTGTATTGTTTCGGTTTTTTCAAATTTGTCTCCACCTACTACGTCTGCTACTTTCTTTGGTCCTTGATTTTTATTATAGTTTTCTATGAAATTCACTACTCCATTCATTTCATGTTGTTCATTTACTTCTGCTTCTTGCCACTTCTCTGTAGCATTCTGCGCCCTTGTAAATATTCCATTTTCTCCTATTGTTAAGTTTATTGCAACTGCTGCTAATATTAATAGTACTATTATTGTAACAACCAATGCTATCAAGGTTATTCCGCTTTATTTCTTTTTTCATTTTGTTAATATTCATTGCTTTTTTCTTACTTTTCATTAGAATTCTCCTTTCTTTTGTTTTCGGTATTTTGCTTTTCATTCATCTTCTTTTGTTTTAATTATACCCATTTTTCACAAATAGTATGTATACATTTTCCCTTTTGAATATTAACTTTTTCAATGTACTTTTGCTATTTGCTCAAAATAGTTCTAATCATTTATATTTTATATATACAATTTTATTTAGTCAAGTGTTTTTTTATTTTTTACCTTTAATTTTTTATCCATTTTCTTTCCTATCTTCAACTAATTCTTTAATATATAAATCTTTATTTACAAGCTCATTATTTTTTCCTTGTAACAAGTTTTCAAAAAACATTCTCAGATAATTAAAAGTAGGATATATACCCTTTGGAATATTGCCATAATTGCTTCTAACTAAAGCATTTCTAAAATACACACTATTATTTTTAAACATCTCATTATTAACATTAAAACCCATACTATTAAGGTATTTTTCTATAAATACTGCTGTTGTCCTTGTATTTCCTTCTCCAAAAGGATGTACCTGCCATATGCTTGAAGTAAATTTTGCAATATGATTTATTAATTCATCATTATTTAGCTTTGAGTAGTCGAAACTTTTTTCTTCTTTAAAGTCGTAATCAAAATAACTTTCAATTTCTTGATAATTTACGTATTTTACGGTATCGCCATTAAGAATGTCCTCTTTTTTTGTAATATTATATGTTCTATAATTACCTGCAAAATCGTATATATCTTTGAATAAATATTTATGAATATTTTTTAGTGTTATAGGGCTGAATCCAAAACTTTTGTCTTCCAACAATTGTGCAATTCTTAAAGATACTAAATCACACTCTTTCTCTCTTTGTATTTTTATATCGTCAGAGTCTTGTTCTTCATAATGAGTTTTTAATAAATTTTCAACTTCATTATATTTTAATTCTCCATTAATGTTTTTTTGTGATAGTTCTAATAAGTACTCGGAAGGTTCTAAATTATCTACTTTGTTTAATCCAATACCAGTATTCCAATATTCTTGTTTTTTTGTGACATCTGTAGTTTCATTTTCAATTATATAATTTTTTTCGTCATACATGGTAAACCTCCTATAAGACTATACGTATATTCTACTATATTGATTATAAATTGACAAGGGGATTTTTGTTAAAATGATTCAAATTTCAAAAATCTTGTATTTGCACTCTTTTTGTGGTATAATTTTTCTAAATTTAATTGAAGGAGTGAAATTTTAAGTGAAGATTACATCTGATAATGAAACATTGGCTGAAAACAAAGTTCTAATTTTATATGTTCTTGATACTGTAAAAAAGCCAATTACTAATGATGCATTGTATAGTATCGTTTCTTCGGCCACTGACCTTAATTATTTTTATTTTCAACAATTTTTGTTGGATTTAATTGAAGTCAAATATGTTGTTTGCTATACAAAAGAAACTCAAGATGTATATGAACTTACTGAATCAGGAAAAAATACTTTAGATTTAACTTTAGATATTTTACCTGGAATTATAAAATTAAAAGTTGATACTAATTTAAAAAGTAGTATTGAAATGTTTGAAAACGCTCAATCTGTTGTGGCTGAGTATATTCCTAAAAGTGAAAATGAATATGAAGTTCAATGTAAAATTGTTGAAAATAATGAAGTTATATTTGATATAAAAACTTTTGCTTATTCTCGTGAACAAGCTCAAAATATAGTTGATAACTGGAAGAAAAATGCTTCTAAGCTTTATCCAAAATTGATTGGACTTTTAACTAAAAATACTAAAAAATAGAGGAGCTGATAAAATTTCAGCTCTTTCATTATAATTTCTCTATCTCATTTTTACTCAATCCTGTTGCTTTCACTATATCTTCTACTTTTAATCCCATAAGTTTTAAGCTTTTTGCTATTTTTAGTTTTTCTTCTCGCCTTGCAACTTTTTTGCCTTCCTGTATTCCAGCCTTTTTGCCCTCTATAATTCCATTCCTCTTTCCTTCTACAATATACTTCTCTTTCATTTTCAATAATGCATCTGCCAACATACTTTCTCCTCCTTCTTTTCTTCTTACTTTTTCTCTTATTTCTTCTATTTTTATTTCTGGTAATATTCTCGATGCTACATTACATGTATATTCATCTATTAGTTCTTTTTCATATTCTTCTAAATTCTCATACTTTATCTTTTCATATGTTTTCTCTATATCTTTTGTTCTCTCTAGTAATATTATTTTAGATAATACCCCTTCTTTTTCTATTAATTCTTTTTCCTTATATTTATTTGCATCTACCAATATATATTTTCCAAATTCTCTATTTTTATATCCCGATATCTCCTCTTGTATTTCTACTATATAATCTTTTACATTCCACTTTTTATTTCCTGTATATAATACTATTGGAATTATTAACGGTAATTTATATCTTTTATTTTTTACTTCTCTGTCTTCTACATTTTTTCTTAATATTTCAATCACATATTCCATTATTCTTTTTGGCATTTCGTAGTCTACACTGGATTGATGTTCTATTAGAAAATATATTTGTCTATTTTTTATTTTGTACACGATATGTGTTTCTTTATTATAATACGTTTTCGTTATATACCTATTATCACATTGTTCTAATTGTTCCATAGCTATTTCATTTTCTGTATTCTTTAATTTTAAAGTATTATTTATAAACAAATATGCTTCTCTTTTATTTGCTAGCACGTTTCTAAAACTTGTATCATGTACGTTTTTAGTACTTGATTCTTTTGAGTACCTTTCTTCAGCTTCTTCTATTTTATTATTTTTTTCTTCTTTCTGTTCTTCTAATATTATTTTTTCAAATATTGCTTTTTCAAATTCATACAATTCTTTCAAATACGCTTGAATATCTGCTTCTTTCATTCTACCTCCATTATATATTTTTTACTATTTTTCGTCAATATTTTAAATTTATTTTGGGATTATTTTTAGAATTTTATAAAATCTTTGAATTAAAATTTTTTGGATATTATTTTTTATTTTACATCATTTTTCTTTGTATTTCAAGAAAAATCGTATGTCAAATTATTCTATTTTTTTACATAATTCTACATTTTGAATAAAAAAATTGTATATTTAAGATTTTGTTTTTTAATTACAATATATCTTAAATATACAATAAATTTTAGTATTGTCTAGCCCATACTACCATTTTACTTGCATCTTTTCCACAGCATACACATTTATCTTCTAAATGTTCTTGTTCAAATGGCATACATCTTGATTTTGCACCTGTGATTTCATGTATCTTTTCTTCACATTCAGCA